>DASSIC010000265.1:0-2780 GCA_035692325.1 Gemmatimonadaceae bacterium
TACCAGCAGGGGAATGCGGCCGTCGGGCCGATCTTCGCCGCCTGGATGACACCGTTCCGCGACCTCGGCGTTGGCGCTGATGTTGAACGCGATGGCCAACTGGAACGCGCTCGATGTCAACGAGCGTGGCCCGATGGCACCCGTCACCGCCGCCGCAGCGGGCGCAGACAATCGATAGGAACACTCACACTCCCACAGGAGCAGATGGAATGCAGGACAGCGTGCACGCACGACGTCTCCGACTCGCGATCCTTCCTGTACTCGCCGCCGCCGTCGCCTGGCAGCCGGCCGCGGCGCAGCGCGCCGGTGAGACCGGCGGCGCCATCGACCTCAAGAGCGGTCGGTTCGGCACCTTCTTCTCCACGGAACCCGCCCGCGCGCCGGATACGGTGTCCACGACGGACGCCCATGTCTTCGCCGTGCTGCCCAAGGTGTTCGAGGCGATCGGCGTCCCGCTCAGCGTCGTGGACAGCAGCAGCAAGGTGATGGGAGCGTTGCGCGTCCCGGTGCGGCGGCCGATCGGCGGGCAGCGCCTCTCCCTGCTGCTGGAGTGCGGTACCGGCAGCTATGGTCCGAACGCCGAGCGCTACACCGTCCAGCTCACGCTCCTCGCGGCGGTGCGCGCGGTGGATGCGAGTCACACCGAGGTGCAGACCAGGGTAGAGGGGAACGCGTCGCCGAACGGACTCAGCACCGTGGTGAGATGCATGTCCACCGGTCGGCTGGAGGAGCGCTTCACCGAGCAGCTGAAGAAGGAGCTCGGACTCTGAGTGGCGGCCAACGTCGGGAGGGGAAGCGGCGCTATATTCCTCCTACGCCACCATGGATATCCAGCATGAAGATCTCGATCGAATACTGCACGCTTTGAAGCTACGAGCCGCGGGCCGCCAGTTTGGCGGCCGAGATCAGGCAGGCCTTCCCCGAGGCCGAGGTGCATCTGCAACCGAGCTCGGGTGGTCGCTTCGAGGTGTCGCGGGACGGCGTACCCGTGTTCGAGAAGTCGAAGCTGAAGCGACATGCACAGCCGGGCGAAGTCGTGCGGTTGCTGAGTACCTCACGCTGAGCATCTTTCGCGGTGACGCCGCATGGGCCGACGCGTCTTCCTGACGCGTCGGCCCGTCGCGCATCGCGCTTCCCGTCGCATCACCGATCCACGAGTCAACGAATGCGCATTGCCCTCTCCACCGGCGGCGGCGACGCTCCTGGCCTGAACGCCGTCATTCGCGCCGCGGTTCTCTCTGCCATCAATCGGGGATGGGACGTCCTCGGCATCAAACGCGGCTTCGCCGGACTGCTCGGAGAGGATGAAGTCGTTCCGCTCACGAAGGATTCGGTGCGCGGCATCGGACATCTGGGCGGCACCATCCTGCGCACCACCAATCGCGGCAACCCCTTCCACTATCCGCGCAAGCAGGCCGACGGCACCTACGTCGACTTCGACCGCTCGGACGAGCTGATGGAGAACGCCCGGAAGCTGGGGATCGAAGCGATCATCTCAATCGGCGGCGACGGCTCGCTCGACATCGCCAACAGGCTCTGTGCGAAGGGGATGAAGATCGTCGGCGTCCCCAAGACGATCGACAACGACGTGAGCGGCACCGTGACGACGTTCGGCTTCGACACGGCCGTGAACACCGCGCTCGAAGCGATCGACAAGCTGCACACCACCGCGGAAAGTCATGATCGCGTGATGGTGATGGAGGTCATGGGACGCGAGGCGGGATTCATCGCGCTGCACTCCGGCGTTGCCGGGAGCGCCGACGTCATCCTCATCCCCGAAATCCCGTACGACATCAACAAGGTGTGCGAGAAGATCATGTCGCGCGCCGCTCACGGCCGGCATTTCTCCATCGTGGTGGTGGCGGAAGGCGCGTATCCGAAGGGCGGTACCTCGCACACGATGGGAGCGTCGATGCCGGGTGAGGCTCGCCGAATCGGCGGCGTGGCGGAGCTGATCGGCCACGAGATCGGCGCGATCACTGGCAAAGAGGTGCGGTCCCTTGTGCTCGGCCATCTGCAGCGCGGCGGGCAGCCCACCGGTTACGATCGGCTGCTGGCGACCAGGTTCGGTGCGGCGGCGGTGCGGGCGATCTCGGACCAGAAGTGGGGGCACATGGTGGCCCTGCAGACCCCGCACATCGTGACGGTGCCGATCGTGGACTGCCTGCGCGAGACCAAGCGCGTGGACATAACTCACGACGTCGTACAGACCGCCAGGGCGACGGGAATCAGCTTCGGGGACTGATCGCTGGGCTCGCCATGAGCTGACCCGTGGCGGGACGGGGGGTGTCCATAGCATGGGACAGGATTTCCAAAGCTGGCCGCAACGGATCAAAAAGGCACCTTCGCAAGTATTAGAAACACAAGCGTTTGCATGCCTGACCCCGGCATGGCCCCCCTTGGCACCCCCCCTGCCTTAGTGACGGTGGACGCGCGAATGTCCGCGCGCCGCTGGAGAGACTCGATGAGCCTTCGCACCACCTTTCTCGCCCTCGCCTGCACGGTCGGAATGGCCGGCGTCGCGCATGCCCAGAAGGGTGGCGACGACGTGCCCAAGGCGTACCGTCCGCCGCCGGGGATGTGCCGGATCTGGCTGGACAAGGTGCCGCCCAAGCAGCAGCCGGCACCCACGGACTGCCCGACGGCGGTGCGCAACCGGCCGTCCAACGGTCGCGTCATCTTCGGCGACGATTACGTTGAGAAGACCGACAAGGGAGACAAGAAGGAGATTCCCTTCCTCAAGAAGTTCGGCGACGATCGGAAGAAGCCGTAACGGCCCT
>DASSIC010000266.1:0-9452 GCA_035692325.1 Gemmatimonadaceae bacterium
AGATCCGTTCCGAGAGCGGCGTGGAGGCGGGCACGGTGCGGCCAGTGCCCTTCAGCACCTTGCCGTCGGTGAACGACCAGGAGAAGTCGGTGAACGACTCGCCGCCGTCGCGCATGTCGAGGTAGAGCTGCGCGCCCGTGATCGTCGCGTCGATCTTGGCGCGAGCGCGGATGATCCCGGCGTCGCGCATCAGCCGCGCCACGTCCTTCGCGCCGAAGCGCGCGACCTGCTCCGGCTCGAAGCCGGCGAACGCGGCGCGGAAGGCGTCGCGCTTCTTCAACACGGTGATCCAGGACAGGCCGGCCTGGAATCCCTCGAGCATCAGCATCTCCCACAGCATGCGCGGATCGTGCTGCGGCACGCCCCACTCCTCGTCGTGGTAGGCGCGCATCAGGGGATCGCCTTCGGCCCACTTGCACCGGCGAAGCTCGTTCATGGGGATCCGGCGTCGGTCGTCACGCGCGCGAGGATGAATCCGTCGTAGCCCTTCGCGCCGACCGTCTGCACCACCGTTGCGGACACGCGCCGCTCACGCGACAGCAGCTCGGTGAGGCGCCGAATGCCGAGCAGGTCGGCGTCCGTCGTCTCGGAATCGACGACGGCGCCCTTGCGCACGACGTTGTCCACCACGATCACGGTACCGTGGTGCGAGAGCGCGAGCGATGCGAGGAAGTACTGGTCGCCGCTCGCCTTGTCGGCGTCGATGAACACGAGATCGAACGGCTCGACGCGCTCCTCGGCGAGAGTGCGCAGGCTCTCCGCGGCCGGAGCGACCAGCACCTGCACACGATCGCTCAGACCGGCGCGCGAGAGATTTTGTTGCGCGAGCGTCGCGTATGTGGGATTGATCTCGAGGGTGACGAGGCGTCCGTCCGCGGGTAGCGCCCGCGCCAGCCAGATGGTGCTGTAGCCGCCGAGTGTGCCGATCTCGAGAATGCGGCGCGCGCCGATCATGCGGGCGAGCAGGTGGAGCAGCTTGCCCTGGGTGGGGGTGACGCTGATGGGAGGCATGTTCGCGGCGGTGCTCGCCGCGAGCGCCTCGGTCAGCGCATCGTCCGCCGGGGCGAGGTGCTGGGTGAAATAGTCGTCGACCTCTTCCCAGAGCCGTTCCATGGCCGGAATATCCGCTGCGCGCCGTCTCCAGGCCATCCCCGCTGACGCCGCCGGGGTGCGGGATGACGCGACGTCCCGGATTTCGTTATGCTATCGAATTCAGACCCTCTCCCGGAGCATCGCATGATGCGCAGCATTCGTGTCCTGAGCGCGGCCCTGTTCGTCTTCCCCGCCGCGCTCGCCGCCCAGCAGCCGACCGCGAACCCGATCACCAACGCATTCAAGGCGAGCGGCGCGCGCTACGCCGGCTGGCTGACCGCCGCGTTCGACTCGATCCCCGCCGCGAAGTACGGATTCAAGCCGACGCCGGTGCAGCAGTCCATCGGCTACGTCGCGCAGCACCTCGAGGACGCGAACTATCAGCTGTGCTCGCGCTTCGGCGGGGCGGCGCGCACGCTGACGGCACGCGACTCGCTCGCCGACACGGTGAAGGCGGCGTGGCCGAAGGACACGCTCGTCGCGCGGCTCAAGGCGTCGTTCACGTACTGCGACGCCGCGATGGCGACGGTGACCGATGCGAAGCTGGCGGAGGAGATCCCGGCGGGACCGGGTGGCCGCACCGCGGCGCGGGCGCGCATGGTCCTCGTCTACGTCACCGATCTCGTGGATCACTACAGCCAGATCGCGAACTACATGCGGCTGAACGGCATGGTGCCGCCGTCGTCGGCGCCGCGGCGGGGGATGTAGCGGTCAAATCCGCGGGCGCGCGTTCCGCGCGCCCGCGGGATGACGGATTCGTTCAGGGCTTCCCCGGACGCTTGGTCGTGATGACGATGACCCCGTTGCCGCCGCGCATGCCGTAGAGCGCGACGTCGGCGGGGTTCTTCAGAACCTTGATCGATTCGATGTCGTACGGGTTGATGCCGGTCAGCAGTCCGCCGGGCCCCGGCTGGATCGGGACGCCGTCGAGCACGTACAGCGGGCCGGTGCCGCTGACGAACGACGACGATCCGCGGATCGTCACCGACAGGCCGGCGGGGCTGCTGTTGACCTGGATGCTCGGATCCTTGGACTGCAGCACGCGCTCGATCGGGTCGCCGGGGTTCCGTTCCATGTCTCCGGCCGTCACGGTCGACGGCGCGGGAAGTTCGCTGCTGCTGCCGCCGCCCGTCGCGCACGCTGCCGCGAGCGCGACGACCATCACGGCCGGAAGTGCGGCGCGCGACGGCGAGTACAAGTGGAAAGACCGCATGGGAGTGGGCGGCCAGGCCGCCGGCGAAGGGGAACGCACGTGTCGGGCGGGCTGTCCGGCGCCGTTCCTTCTATGATTGGCTACTTGGGCTTTTCCTGCAAGAGCCCCACCATCCCCGATGCCTCGGCGCGCCAGAAGTCGGGGTAGTCCAGGACGAAGCCATCGGCGTTCACGCCGAGCTCGCGGCGGAAGGTTCCCCCTGCACTCTCGTACCGGTAGCTCGCCGGTCCGGTGCGCGTGTACACCTGCTCGAGCACGGCGAGGGTGAGGTCGGGAAAGCGCACCCACGCCGCGCGGACGGCAGCGTGACCGCCGACCGCCAACTCCAGCCGCCGGATGGGCAGGAGATTGGTGGACGGGCTGAATCCGAGATCGACGTCGACGCAGCCGAGCAGGGTGGGCACGGGCGCGCCGTTCGCGGTCCACATGCTCGCGTCGTCGCGCGCGAGGTCGAGTTGCGCCGGTACGCCGCCCACGTGCCCGCGAATCGTCACTCGGCGCGTGCGCCATGCCGCGTCACACTCGATGTCGTACTCCATTCGACAGGGACGTCCTTCGTGCGCGAGCACCGCGACGCCCGATAGCTGCCATCCCGTGCCGAGTGCGGTGAGCTCGGCGACTTCGTGGCCGGGCATGTCGAGGCGCCGCCACAGGATCACCGAGCGAGATCCGTTCACGGTGATCCGTGAACCGTGAACCGTGATCCGTGGTTCGTCGTTACCGTTCACCGTTCACCGTTCACCGTTCACCATTCACGATTGACCGTTCACGAATCACACGCTCACTCGACGGCGATGCACTCGATCTCGACCCGAGCATTGAGCGCCAGACCGGACGCTCCCGCCGCCGTGCGTGCCGGAAAGCGGCCGGCCGTGAAGAACGTGGTGTAGACCTCGTTCATCGTCCCCCACTCGCTCATGTCGGCGAGGAACACCGTGCACTTCACCACCCGGTCGAGCGAGGATCCGGTGCGCTGCAGCACGCCGCGGATGTTCTCCATCGCCTGACGCGTCTCGGCGCGAATGCCTCCCGCGACGAGCCGCCCCGTGCTGTCAGTGCCGATCTGGCCGGCGAGGAAGAGGAAGCCGTTCGCGCGCACCGCGGGGGAGAAGGGTCGCGCGGGACCGGCGGGTGCCGGAATGAACTCCGGCGCGCGAGGGGCCGAGGCGCAGGCGGAGAGCAGCAACAGGAGCGACAGCGCCGCGTTCTTCATTCACGCCTCAGCAGTTCAGGGAGGTGACGTTGGTGTTCTTCGTGAACCGTGAACCGTGAACCGTGATCCGTCAACTGCGGCAAAGGTTCGTTACGGTTCACCGTTCACCGTTCACCGTTCACCGTTCACCGTTCACCGTTCACCGTTCACCGTGCACCTCAGTCCTTCCACCCAGATGCGTTCGTACTCGATCACGTCGGCCACGGGCATTGGCTACCTCGCTGGTTGGTGTGATAGGACGGACTCCAATCATGGAGGTCTCGTGACTGGACGACCAGATGCCGCTGCACGCGGATGTCGCGGGTGCATTAAGGCGATTCTCATTGCTGGCCTGGCGACCGAATGCACCGAAACGGCGGAAGCTGCTGAACGGGCGGATCACCGATTGTTGATCCGCCCGTTCAGTCTTTTCCGCCCGTTCCGTGCATTCAGTGCGCGTTCAGCATCAGCGAGGCGCGACCCGGAAGTCGGCGATGACTCCACCAGTCGGGCAGATGGCGACGTACTGCGGCGCGAGCGACGGAGTGAGCGGCGTCGTGCCGCCGACCAGCATGACGATGTGGAATGAGCCCGCCGCACGCGCCTCGACGAGGGCCTGGCCACTGGGTGTTGCGGTGATCGTGGCGACACCGGGATCGGTGGACGCCCACCGCACGGAGTCGCGTACGGTGTCGCCCGCAGCACAGGGATATGCGCCGCTGGGCACCCGAACCACCGAGAGCCGCACCGTATCGCCCGGGGCGAACAGGCCGGTGCTTCCCGAAACGCGCGACGACGGGAATCCCGTCACGAGGGTGATCGGGTAGTCGCCAACCCCTCCGGTCCTCGGGCACGGGCCGACGATGCACCCCTGGTTGCCAGTCAACACCCCATCGCACGCGGCGACGCCGGCGACGAGCGCCGCGGTGCCCACTATCCGACCGGGAATCGATCGCATCGATTTCGTCCTCGCATGGTGAAGCAAGCGCGCACCCATCACGTAAGGACGTGGCATACCCAGTTCGCTGTCCGCCGACGCCTGACGTGCGGTCGCCTGTCAACGCTCCGCGCGGTCGCGTTGTCTATCTGGCCAAACCCGCTCGATATCCCCACCCCTCGCGTTCCGACACCGATGAACCGCCCGTATTGTGCCGCCGTCGCCGCCGCACTCTGCATGATACCAGCCGCCCCGCTCCATGGGCAAACGCAACGGACCGGCGCCGCGCCGGCGGTGATCGCGCTCTCGCGCGGACCGGGGCACCTGCGCACGATTCGCGTGCGCGTGGGACGCGACACCGCCGACTATCTGTTCGATACCGGAGGCGGGGTGACCGTCATCTCGCCGCAGGATTCCGCGCAGCTCGGCTGCGTGATCGGCGGCAAGGGCTTCGGCGTCCGCCTCACCGGCGAAGTCCTGTCCGGCCGCAAGTGCGCGAACGTCTCCCTCGGCATCGGCCCGCTCACGGTAACCGACGACCCGGGGGTGATGGATCTCGAGAAGCTCCTCGGGCCCCGCGCGCCGGCGGTGCGTGGCCAGGTGTCACTCAAATCGTTCGCCGGCCGCCAGATCACCTTAGACCTCGCGCACGATCAGCTGATCGTCGACACGCCGGCGAGCCTCGCCGCCAGAGTGCGCACCATGACGCCGGTCCCCGTGCGTCTCGCCACGGGAGAGAACGGTGGGCAGCTCACCGCGTACGTCGGCGTGCGCGCGCCGAACGGGGCGATGCTTTGGCTCGAGTGGGACTCCGAGAACAACGCGTCCACCCTCCTCGCACCATATGCCCTCGCGATGCTCGGCGGCGACAGCACCCAGCGCGCGAGCGACGTACGACTGCCATTCGGCGCCGGACGCGACGTCACCGTTCCCGTGCTCCTCAAGAAGGACATGGTGCACGACGGAGTGCTCAGCGCCGGCTTCATCGAGCGCGCGGTATGGACGCTCGACCTCGAGCACGGGCGGATGTGGGTCGGGCCGGTGACGCCGCTCCTCGAGCTGCCCCGCGATTCCGTCGCCCACGTCGTTCCGCCGGCGACGGATCCTGTCGGCGTCTACGAGTCCGTCGTGATGGTGGGCGGACATCCACAGCGCGCCGTCGTCGAGATCACGCGCGTGAACGGCGCGCTGGCTGGTCACTCCCGCCCACTCGGCGAGGACCAGCCGATCGCGCTGAGCGACATCGCGATGACGGGCCACGAGCTGTCATACAAGGTGATGATCCCCAATCCGGTGCCCGTCCATCTCACCTTCGATGGGTTGAAGGGGAGCGGCACGTGGGGCGACGGCGGAGTGCAGCGCGGCGGAGCGGCGACGTCGATCAAGCGGCGGTAGCGCTGACCGAGCTGGCCCCTCAGTCGAACATCCGCGTTCCACCTTCGACTGAGTGGCCCGCCCAGAGTTAACACAGAGCGGTCGGACTGCATCCCATGAACTGACCCCTCGTCAGGAGCACTCGATGCCCACATCACGTGTACTCGGAACCCTCGGCCTGCTCGTCCTCGCCGTCACCGCATGGACGAGAGCCGACGCGCGCAAGGAGTTCGTCCGCCTCCAGCTGAGCTCCCCCTCCGGCGCTCTCGTGCGCGTTCACGTGGCGACGCATGGGCTGATCATCCTCGAGCCTCAGTCGAGGGGAGGCCAGCCGCCGGCGGAGGTCAGCACGACGATCTCGACGCCCATCACGCTCACCCTCGCCGGCATCGGCGAGGCGCATGTCGAGGTCGTCGACTCGACCACGACGCTCAACGTCGACGTGACGCAGGTTCGGGCGAACGCCCCTCCCGTTCAGCATCTCACGGGCCGGGCATTCCGGATCGGCCGCTCCGCGTACACCGAACCGTATCGCGTCTCGGTGATCGAACACGCCACGATATCCGAGCGTCACTAGCTGACCGCAGGGGTGTCCTAGGGAGTCGGCTTGCCAGCCAGCTTGATTGCCGTCGACAGCGCGTCCGCCGCCGGGACCTTCACGTCCGGCTCCACGCCCGTCCCTTCCCAGTTCGTCTTCGTGATGGGGTTGATCGCCCGCGCGAAGGGCACGCCGATCATGAAGTGGTCATCGACCCGACGCCCGCGCACGGGGTGCGCGCCGCCGCCGGTCGTCTCGCCGACGATCGTCGCGCGCTTGAGGGTCTTGAGGTTGTTCGTGAACTCCTCGCCCCCCGAGAAGGTGCGCGACGAGGTGAGCACGTACACCGGCTTCGCGCCGCCGAACTTCCGGCCGGCCACGCTGTCGCGCGTCCAGAACTCTTCGGTGGCATTCGTCCGGCGCGTCCACAGGTCGTTCAGGTGCGTGCGGCGGTCGAACAGGTACGACGACACGAGCGCCACCATCTTCGGCTGCCCGCCGCCGTTCCAGCGCAGATCGATGATCATCGCGCGCGTACCGGCGAGGAAGGTCATCGCCGCCGCCACGGTCGGCGCGCAGAGATCCGCGTCCTCGAAGCCGTCGAACCGGAGGTAGCCGACGTTGCCCTCCAGGCGCTCCACCTTCACGAAGCTGCAGTTGCGCTCGTCGGCCTCGCGCCGGTCGCGCGCGCTGTCGTCGGGCGTCGGCGCCGCTGGCGCGCCCGTCTCCGGCCGCTGGGGCGGCAGTCCGCGCGCGTCGAACCGCACGTTCAGGTGCTTGTCGTGCGAGATCGCGGCAAAGTCGTCGGCCAGCCGCTGCGCGAACGCCGGCCCCGAGTCGTATCCGTCGTAGTCGCCGCGGGCGAGACGCGCCCGCGCGGTGTCGCCCATGCGCTTCGCGACATCGGGGAATACATAGAAGGAATCCAGCGATGCGGCGGCGGCGTTCACGACACGCGCACGCGTCGCCGCGTCGATGTGGATCGCCGAGACGGGGATGTTCGGGCCGAGCGCCTGCATCCGCGGTCCGACGATTCGGTGCGCTCCGGTCAGCGGGATCGAGATGTCGCCGACGGCTGTCGTGGGTCCGCCGCGTTCGCGCACGTAGAACTCGATGCGCCGCGGCTCGCTGCGCTCGATCGAGAGCAGGTCGAAGCCGCCGGTGACCCGCCGAAAGTCCAGGAAGTCGTCGACGGTGGCGTCCGCGTCGTAGCGGCGAATGAAGCCGGCGATGCGCGTCGAGTCGCCGCTGTTGAAGGCGTCGAGCCAATCGCGCAGTGCGTCGCCTGCCGGCGACTTCGGGATGTCGCTCGACGCGAGTGGCGCGGGAGTCGCCGGCGACTGCGCCGGCACGCGCGCGGCGAGAACGATCGTGGCAATGCAGCCGAGAACGAGGCGAAAGCGCATCCAGCCGCTCCATATCGAAGTGTTAACGGTCTTCCTGACGTCCGAGCGCGAGACGTCCGGCGATCGCCGAGGATGTGCTGCCAGGGTGCGTGATCGTGATCGACGCACCGGCGCCGCGCACGAGGCAATCCACGAAATCCACGTTGGGTGCGAAGTCAGGCATGCACATCACCGGCCCTTGCACGGACAGGCGCGGGATGGGCTCCGTCTCCGACGCGCGGCGATACACGAGCCAGAACTGGCCAGACGGCAGCGGCCAACGAATGGTTTCACCGCGTGCGACGCGCACCGGCGCGATCACGAACCGCTGGTCCGTTCGGAGTCCCTCGAAGGAAGGCACCAGCTCGTATACGCTCACGCCGGTGATCGTCTCGGCGTCACCGATGCGCGTGATGATCACGGTGTGGCCCGGCGCGCGCGGGCGGATCCCTCGGCCGCTCAGTGCCGCAATTGCGGTGTCGCCCACGTGAATGTCGCCCGCCAGCAGGGTGACCGCACTGCTGTCGGGACCGATGGCCCAGAGTCCGAGCCGCTGCACGGACTCGCCGGCGACGAGCTGGAGCCACGAGTCGGTGTACAGCGCCTTCACGGGCCGGCAGCGGATGAGCAGCGTCGTCTGCACTGCCCCCACCGACGCCCGCACCTCCGCGTCGCCACGCCCGGTGCAGGTGACGATGCCACTGGACGTGACCGGCAGCTCCATCCCGCCGACCCACTGATAGTTCACCTGCGCCCTCGGCAGCGTTCGCCCCTCTTCGTCGAGCGCCCGCATGGCGAGCTGGATCGGATGCCTCGAGTTGAGCACGATCCCCTCCTCGCCTCCGCCCTGTCCGTCGACGACGAGACGCGCGGGAGGTGGATCGCGCAGCAGCGCGAGAGTCGCGAGCGCCGGCACGGCTGCAACGGCCATCAGCGCGACCATCGCGCGAGCGCGTCCGGGCGCGCCACCGTGGCGCAGCGCATTCAATAGAAGGTGCGGTACCGCCCGCAGTGCCTCGCGAATGTACCAGAGCTCGGCCGAGACCGATCCGACTTCCTTGGATCTCCGCGCGCGCTCCTCGGCAAGATCGCCGAGCAATGCCTCGGCGAACGACGGATGGGCACCGAGCGAGTGCAGCACGCGCTCCGCGATCGGGACGTCGCCGCCCCAGCGTCGCGTCATGTCGAGGTTCGGCAGGCGACGCGCGCTCATGCGGTCCTCGGACGCATGCTCGTGCCGACGCCGGCCCACATCGACTTCGCATGCCGTTCGGCGTCGCGAATCGCGCGGGCCCCTGCCCCGGTCAGTCTGAAGTGTCGACGCGAGCGTCCGCCGCGCACCGGCAGCGGCTCGCTCGCGCGCGAGGTGAGGAGCCCCTTGTCCTCGAGCCGCTGGAGAGTGGTGTAGATCGCGCCGACGGAGTAGTCACGTCCGGTGCGCTCGCTCAGGTCGTGGCGGACGGCGAGGCCGTACGCCTCGTCGCCCAGCCGGGCGACGGTGAGAAGTGCGGACAGCTCGAGGGTGCCGATGGAGGTCGCCATAAGTCCTAGTTTGTAGAACAAATGCCGACGGCGCAAGTGCGTGCCTATCGTCCCCAGCTCGCGAAGGCGTTGAACGCTACCGCCGACGGCTCGGTGAGCAGCCGTGCGTTGCTCCCGTCGGCGTTCATGACGTGCAGCTGCGCATGCCCCTGCACCACGCGCTGGAACACGATCTGTCG
>DASSIC010000267.1:0-8228 GCA_035692325.1 Gemmatimonadaceae bacterium
GGGCCACGGGAAATCGTTCGCGCCGCCGGTGTTCTCCGCCTCGATGCCGATGAAGTTCGAGTTGCCGTTGGTGACGTCGTTCCAGATGCCGGCTCCGGCGTGGTTGCACCGCCCCGCCGCGATGACGTAGAAGGTGCCGTCGCGGCCGAGGCCAAGCTGCGCCAGCGGGCCGGAGAGGTCGGGGCGTCCGTCGATGAGGATCTGCAGCGTCGGCATGTTGCCGTGCCGCTCGCCGCCGGTGTGATGACAGATCACGCCGCGCACCTCCCCCATCTCGGCGCGGCCGCGCGTCTCCCAGCCGGGTACCGTGGCGACCTTGAGGCCGGCGGACTTGAGCACGTGCGGCAGCCAGATCAGCGAGAAGGTCATGACGACGCCACGCCTCCCTCCGCCTGGGGCAGATCTTCGTCGCGCGTGACCGCGCCGACGCCGGACATCTCGACGTCGCATCCATCTTCGCTGCTGTGCGCGTCGCGTGGACTCGGCGCTCTCGTGGAAGGACTGAGCAGCTGCTGCATCGGCGTGCGCGGCGGTGGCGTGACTGCGCTCTCGCTCGTGAACTGCTCGACTGACGGCTCGGGCGTCTTCGCCCTGGGCTTCGCGCGATCCTCCGACGCCTCCTCGCCGCTCTTCTCGCTCGGCTTCACGGTGGAGCGCACCACCATCATCTTGTTCAGCAGATCGAACCAGAAGGGCGCGCCGAAGGTGGCGGCGATGGCCGTGAGGATGATGCCGAGGATCGGGGCGACGACGTCGAACCAGATCTCCGTGCGCGCGCGCGTGCTCCGCGGCGTCGGCGCACCCCACCCCTTCGCCCAGCCGATGGGCAGGTTCGCGGCGTCGAGCATCGCCTTGGCCTCCTGCGCCGTGAGCCGGAGGTTGGCGGTGTCGCCCGCCACCTGCTGCGCCTGCACGACGAGCGCCTGCCGCGCCGGGTCGTTGCGGTAGAGATAATCGGCGAGGGTGATCGTGTTGACGTTGAGCGCGAGCGAGACGGCCAGCCCGATCCAGAAGATCACCCATCCGGTGGAGCGCTTGTACCAGCCCGAGACGCGGTCCATCGCGCTGTCGTACCACTTCTCGAGCGCCACGCGCGCCGTGTCGAAGTCGCCCTGCGACGAATCGATCGCCGCGAGCACCACACGCTGCACCGCCGGGCTCTCCAGCCCCGCGACGTTGCGGCGCACCATCTCGAGGGTGAGTGGAGGCGCGTCGGGATCACCACTCACCGCGTCGGTGCGCGTGCCGCGCGCCGCCATGTCCATCAGCGCGAGGGCGAAGTTGCGCGTCGGGATGTACGACGGCAGCTCGCCCCCCTTGGCGAGAATCGAAGGTCTCAGCCGGATCTTCCCTTCGATGTAGTTGCCCCCGTACAGTCCACTGATCAGCGGATGCTCGTAGACGGCGCGCGCGAGCCCCACGCCACCGGGGTCGTGCAGCAGCTCGCGGATGCCGTGCTCGAGGTACGCCGCGCGCGACTTTCTCCAGGCCTCGATCACCTCGCGGATCGCCGAGCAGATGATGCTCACGACGAGGAACACGAAGACGATGCCGATGGCGACTTCGAGGATCCGGGAGCCGAACATGGGACCTCCAGGGGCGCGCGGGCATCAGGGAGAGCCGGGATACCTTATTGGCGGCGGCGCGCATCGGCGACCGCGAATCTGAGAAATTTCTCAGACGGTTCCGTCCGACCTACGCCATTCGCGGCAGCATCGGCATGGAAGGACCGTGGTACATCATTTGAATACGACACTCTGATTCGATCACCGCGAGGGCGCATGGCGGCGCGAGAGTTCACCGACAGCTGGGGCACCACGTGGCGCGTCTGGGACGTCACTCCCGACGTCATGCATCCGGTCACGCGCAGCGAAGACTTCATGGTCAAGCTGCACGACGGCTGGCTTGCCTTCGAGTCGGCGACCGAGAAGCGGCGGCTGGCGGCGCCCTATCCCAACGACTGGGTGAGCTACACGCTCGAGCAGCTCGAGGCGCTCTGTCAGCGTGCGGCGCCGGTGGTGCCCAAGTCGCGCACGCCGGTCGGTGCCGAGCGCGAGGCGATGGCCAAGGAGATCGAGCGGGCGGCGATGGACAAGTCGGCCGAGGTGCGCACCTTCACCAGCCCGCGCGGTCGAGTGTGGACGGTTCGCGTGCACGAGTGCCTCGACCGCAGCGGGGGACATACGACCGTGCTGCGCTTCGCGTCGGGCGATCTCATCGTCGAGGTCTCCGACTGGTCACCCACCTGGCGCACGGCGGGCATCGCCGAGCTTGCGTTGATGCTCCTCGAGGGTCAGCCGCCGAGGCGGAACGCATCGACCGGCCAGCCGCAGCGGCGCTGGGACGACCGTCGCGCGTAGCGGCCGCGCGCCGCGCGCCACGCGCTGGTCACTCGTGTCGCAGCGGCGGGAGGGGCATCGACGACGGTGAATCGACGAGCAGGATTCTGTCGTCGCGCCGGCGCTGGGGCCCCTCTCCTCTCGGGCGGCGTCGCGGCGGGTTCGCGTCCAGCAGCATGACGCCGAACTCCTCGATCGTCGCCGACTGCCAGTTCTCCGGCCACTTCGCCAGCTCCACGACGATGTCCTCGGCCGTGAAGCGCAGCACCATCTGCTCGGTGCCCGCGCGGTCGGTGCACTCGTGCACGCGCACCGTCCATTCGCGACCCCCCGGGCTGCGGAAGGTGATCTGCGCGTGCGCATGGTCTCGCGCGGCATGTTCGATCTTCGCCACGTCGGCCGCACGCTGCTGGCCGGTGTCGGTCGTGTGCACGCCGCGGCGCACGACCGGCGTCGCGCGCCGGCACAGCTCCTCGAGCCGGCCGAGGTTGTAGGACATCCAGTCGGCGGGATAGGGCGCCTCGAGCCGGCGCTTCTCCGACTCCGACTCGAACACCAGCCACCCGTCCTGAAGGTTGCCCAGGTAGTCCTCGGCGCGGGTGATCGGATGCAGGTGTTGCGGCGCGACGTCCCACACGCGCCATTCCACGTTCGTGCTGTCGGTGAACTCGCGGACCGCCATCGGCTCCTCGCGGCAAGCGCACGCCATCGTGCGGAAAGCGACGCTGCGTTCAAGGAGCATGCCCGATGGCGGGCTGGACACTGGTCGGGCGATCGGATGATGAGGAGGGATTAACCATCGCAGCCAAACGGGCTCGACTGCATATTGGGTCCTGCTTGGCCGCCGTGCCGAGACACTCCGCCTGATCGTGTCGCCATCACGCACCGACACCCCATCATGAGCCTCGCCAGCTATCGCGCCCGGACCGTGGGCGAAATCGTCGACGCAACGTTCAACCTGTACCGTGCGAAGTTCGCGACGGTGGTCACTGTCGCGATGCTGGTCGTCGCTCCGCCAGCGATCATCAAGGCAGCAGCCCCGGTGGAGTGGCAGTGGATCATCGAGCTCGCGGGCAATCTCCTTTCCCCGGTCGCTCTGGGGGCAATTGCCGCGATCGTGGCTGCCTTCGTCGAGCGGGACGAGAGTCTGGATGTCGGCGATGCGCTGCGAAGCACCAGCGGACTGATAGGCTCGTTGATCGCTGTTCAAGTCGCCTCGGGCCTCATGGTGCTCGTCGGCCTGGTTCTCCTGGTCGTGCCGGGATTGATCGCCCTCGCCTGGACCGCCGTCGCGGTTCCGGTCGTCATGATCGAGCGGCTTGGGTACTCCAGGGCAATCGATCGCTCGAGAACACTGGCTCGCGGGCGGTGGGGACATGTCGTGGGCACCATGTTGTTGTCGTGGGGACTCGCACTCCTTTTCATGATCGGAGGAGGGGTGATCGCGGGCATCGTCGGGCGCACCGGGGAAATTCTGGTGGAACTGCTCTTCGCCGTGGCGTTGCCGGTTCCGGCGATCGCCATGAGCCTGCTCTACTACGATCTCCGCGTGCGTACCGAGAGTGCCGATCTCGACGCGATGATCTCGGCGCTTCCGCCCACACCCGCCCTCTAGCCAGTAGCGGGCTGAGCGCTGATTGTCAGGCGTTTGACAGCGACTTCCGGAGTCCGTATCGTCGCGCTCTCTCAGAGGCCATGATGCTCGGGGTGCGCTGAACGCACTGGATCGCCCATGCCCCGAGCGGAGCCAATCGCGAAACCGGCTGAGTGGGACTGCCTCGCGGCAGCCCTCTCGACCGGTTTTCTCGTTGTGCCCGCCGCCAGCGCGTCAGCTGGCATCCCCCGGAGGGTCCGATGCGATACGCCATCACTACCCGCACGGTCGTCATCCTCACGCTCGCGGCAACAACCGTCGTCGCGTGCTCCGACCAGCTCACGGAACCGAACGTCGCGTCCACGTCGACCGGGCAGTCGTCCGCCAGCAATGCCGCCACGCCTACTCCAGATCTGCGCGCGTCGGCGGCATCGACGCTCGCCTGGCAGGCGCGGGCCCGCGATCTCGTGTCCACGCATCCCGCCACCGTCTCGCCCATCGTGGCCGCGCGAGCGTACGCGCTGCTCGGCATGGCGCAGTACGGCGCCGCGGTGGCGGCCGATCGGTCGCTCGGCATCGCCAGCGCCGACGACGACCGGTCGACCCTGGCCGGCGCCGACGAAGGTGGGCGCGCGCAGTACGAGGCGCGGCGTGGCGCCATCGGCGCCGCATCGAACCGCATCCTCTCGCATCTCTTTCCCGACGTCGCCGCGGCGATGGATCAGCAGCTCGCGAATGAGGGCGTCGGCGCGAACGGCCGAGTGCATCCGCAGTTCACGCGAGGGCTGGCGATCGGCAAGGCGATGGGCGACGTGATGGTTGCCTGGGCAGATGCCGACGGTTTTTCCGTGCCGTGGACCAATCCACCCTTTGCACCATATCTGTCCGGAACGCCGGGCGTCTGGTTCCAGGCCAATCCACTCGCGCCACCGGCCGGATTTCAATTCCCGGGCATGAAGCCGTACTTCCTCACGTCCGCGCACCAATTCCGTTCGGTGCCGCCGCCCGTGTATCTGTCGGCTGACTACAATGCGGGCCTCGCCGCGGTGCGCGCCATCTCCGACACACGCACCCCCGAGCAGATCGCGAGCGCGAACCTCTGGAACCTCCCACCTGGCTCGCCGACCGCGCTCGGCTACTGGGATCAGCGCGCCGGCGAATACATCGTCGAGCACGGGCTGGGCGAGCGATCGGCCTCCCACGTATTCGCGCTCACGAATGCCGCGGGGATGGACGCGACGATCGGCTGCTGGGACGCGAAGTACACCTACCTGCTCCTGCGGCCCGTGCAGGCGGATCCGCTCATCAAGGTGGTGTTTACCACGCCGAATCACCCGTCATATCCGTCGGGGCACTCGTGCGTCTCGGCGGCGGCGGCTTCCGTATTGACGGCCTTCTTTCCGGAAAAGAAGGCGGAGCTCGATCAGGGAGTCGCGGATGCGGGGATGTCACGCGTCTTCGCCGGGATCCACTACCCGTTCGACATCAGCGCGGGCCAGACGCTTGGGCGCTCGGCGGCCGCGTGGGCGCTCGACTACGATCGCACGCGAGGACTGCTCTCGGCGGTCGGACGGTAGGACGATGCATCGTGTCGGGCGAGCGCGATGCGCTCGCCCGAGACATTGCACGGAAGGGCCGGACTTCTCATGATTGCGCATTGCATGAACGCCACCTGTCTCCTGATGGAGGCCACCATGAACGTCGTTCGCCTCGTGTCCACCGGGACGGCCCTGCTCCTCGTCTGCGGCTGCGGGAATGGCCGCGACGCAACCCCTCCAACGGCTCCTGATCTTGCGCCGCAGGGTCGTACCGCGGAACGGTCAGCCGGGGCGGGTCAGGTGCAGACGTCGGGACAGTTCGACGCGCAGGTCGACTTCTCGACCGTCACTCTCACGCCGAAGGGGAACAACTGCCTGCTCGAGGTCGATGGGCGGCTCGTGTTCACCGGCACGATCATAGGGACGGCGATCGGGCACACGAGCGCGCTGGAGTTCGCGCCCTGCTCCGAGGTCGCGGTCAATCCGCCCGGCACCTTCCCCGACGTCTTCAAGTCGGTGGCCGTGTTCGACGGCACGGTGGACGGCGTACCGGCCCACTCCAACCTCCTCTACATGGGGCAGGTGGCGGTGGGTGGGCACATCGACGGGCGCCTCGTCTTCTCCAACGGCGTGGCGGGCAAGCTGGACGTGAGTGCGGTGGTGGCGGTTGGTGGAGAGTACAGCGGCGCGTTGGTCGTGAAATGAGATCGTGCTGACCGGATTCGCGCCCATCGCGCATCCGAATGTGGATTCCGCACCGCGTCTTCTTCGCGAATCTCGCATTCGTCGTCGCGGTCGTCGCGGGCGTGCTACTGCTGGCCTATCGCCCGACGGGCTGGCGCCGATGGGCCGAATCGGTTGCGGCGCCCGCTCTCGTACTGGGCTCGTTCATCGGTCTCACCGCGACGCGCGGCATGCCGCTGCACTGGGGGGAGCGCGTCAGCATCGGCGCGTGGGTCGCATTTCTCATCAGCGTGTGGTTGCTCGGCGCCGCGGTTCCGATGCATTTCATCCGTCGTCGCGGGGGCTCGAGTGCGGAGCAGGCGGTGATCGGTGGGCTTGCGGCGTTGGTTCTCGCCGTGTTGACCCGTGCGGCACTCCGCAGATGAGACCAGTAGCGACCAGCGCTAACCACCCTTGACTGATTCGTGACATGCACCTGAGCTGGAGTCTCATCCTGCTGTCCGTCCTGATTCCCGCGATCGCGGTGCACAACTGGGCCAACGCCCAGCGCCCCATCGCGACGCGCGCGCCGGTGCGCGTGGGAAGTGTGCGCTGGTGGTTTCCCTGGCCCCGCCGCGCGGAGTTCCCCGACGACCGTACCTGGCGGCTCGCGCGCGCCGCGCAGATCGCCATCAACGTCTGGTGCGTGGCCACCTTCGCCACGGTGCTCGTCGACGTCGTGGCGCTCACCACGCATCACTAGGAACGCGAAAGCGTGCTGACCGACTATGATTTGAATGAACGTCGTTCCTGCCTGAGGCCGTCGACATTATCCGACCAGACCGCATCATAGTGAAGCGCTTCGCCGCGCGAGGCTTGTGGCTGTGGACTTCCACGCGCCTGGTCGCCAGCGCCTTCGTGCTGCTCGCGGGCGCAAGCCCCCTCCACCTCGGCGCCCTGGCGTCGGCGTACATCGTGGCCGCCTGCCTCGCGCTCGGCCTCGCGGACATGCACCGACAGCGTGACCGCATCCTGCTTTCGAACCTCGCCGTCCCCCGGCTCGCGCGCTTCGCGTTCTTCGCCGTTCCGGCGATCGCGGGTGAGAGTGTCATCGCGGCGATCGGGAGCGTCGTCGGATGATCCCCATCCTCGTGGCTGATTGTGTTTCGAAGACGTTCGGCGAACGCCGTGTGCTTTCCTCCGGTTCGCTGCGCGCGGTTCAGGGAGAGCTGCGCGTGCTGCTCGGACGCAACGGCGCTGGCAAATCGACGCTGCTCAAGATCGCGGCGGGCTGGATTCAGCCTGATGCTGGCGTCGTGCACTTCGACGGTGAGGCCCTGCTGACTGCTCGGCTGCCTCGACTCGCGGCACGCGGCCTCTTCTACCTGCCGGATCACGATCTTTTCTCGACTGCATTCCCGGTGCGCGCGCAGCTCGAGATGTTTCGGCGACAGTTCGGAGGCACCGACCCCGACGTCGCCCTCGAGGAGGTGGGACTCTCCGGCCTGCAAGGACAGAAGTCGTTCGCGCTGTCCGGTGGAGAGGTTCGACGTGCCGAGCTGGCAGCGATCATGATTCGACGTCCACGATGCCTCCTCGCCGACGAACCGTTCCGGGGAATCGCGCCGAAGGACGCTGAGGACGTCGCGAACCTCCTCCGTCGCTTGTCGACGGATGGGATGGCGGTCGTCGTCACGGGCCACGAAGTTCCGACCCTGATGGACGCTGCGGATCACGTAACGTGGTGTACAGCCGGCACGACGTACGAGCTCGGACCACCAGCAATCGCGATGGAGCATGAGGGATTGCGCCGCGACTATCTCGGCCAGGCGGCGTACACGCAGTCCATCTGAGACGCATGAGCGTACCGACCACCACGGCAGGCAGCGCCGACGCTCCCCTTTCCCAACCTCGCCTCCCCCGCCGCTTCGGGCTCGTGCCCGCCACGGCGCTGAACATGACCAACATGATGGGCGCGGGCCCGTTCATCACGATCCCGCTGCTCATGTCGGCGCTCGGCGGCCCACAGGCGATGCTCGGCTGGATCGTGGCGCTGGTGATCGTGATCTGCGACGGGATGGTGTGGAGCGAGCT
>DASSIC010000268.1:0-11252 GCA_035692325.1 Gemmatimonadaceae bacterium
TCCGCGCTGGACACCGATGATCCTCGACACGCTGCGCTCGCGCGGGGTGAAGGCGACCTTCTTCGTCATCGGCCAGAACGTCGACACCCATCAGCGGCTGCTCAAGCGCGAGTACGACGAAGGGCACGAGATCGGGAACCATACGTACACGCATCCCAACCTTGCGCTCACGACCGCGCGTCGCGGCCGGCTCGAGCTCGACATGACGGCGTCGCTGCTCGAGGCGGTGCTCAACCGGCGCGTCGCCTTCTTCCGGCCACCGTACTTCGGGGACGCCGAACCGACGACCGACGACGAGCTGGAGCCGGTGGGAATCGCGTCGCGGCGGAACTACTGGACGATCGGCCTGCACGTGGACGGCGAGGACTGGAAGGAGCTGCCACGCGATTCGATCATCCGCCTCGTGCTCGACCGGCGTGCGGCGCCGAACGCGATCAACGCTACCACGCAGGACTCGGCGCGGAACATCGTGCTCCTGCACGACGCAGGGGGGAATCGCGCCAACACCGTCGCGGCGATCGGACCGCTGATCGATTCCCTGCGCGCGCGCGGCGACACGATCGTGCTGGTGAGCGATCTCGCCGGCATCACGCGCGACGACGCGATGCCCAGCCTGCCGCCCGCGAGCGAGGCCACCCGCCTGGTGCGCAAAGCGGGATTCCTCATGCTCGGCGTCTTCGAGACGACGATGTTCTGGGTGTTCAGCGTCGCCGTCGTGCTGGGCGTCGCCCGCCTGCTGCTCATCGGCGTGCTCGCGATCGTGCAGCGGCTCCAGCGGCACCAGGACCGCACTCTCCCGGTGAGCTTCACGCCCGGCGTGAGCGTCATCATCCCGGCGTACAACGAGGAGAAGGTCGTCGTGCAGACGATCAGCTCGTTGCTGAAGCAGCGCTACGACGGACCCCTCGAGATCATGCTCGTCGACGACGGGTCGTCGGACGACACGGCGCTGATCTGCGAGGAGGCGTACGGACGTCATGCGCAGGTCACGGTGCATCGCAAGCCGAACGGCGGCAAGGCGAGCGCGCTGAACTACGGCATCCAGCGCGCGCGCCACGAGATCGTCATCGGGCTCGACGCCGACACGCTGTTCGACGACGACACCGTGGCGGAGCTGGTGCAGCCCCTCGCCGATCCGAAGGTGGCCGCCGTGGCCGGCAACGCGAAGGTGGGCAACCGCATCAACCTCGTCACCCGCTGGCAGGCGCTCGAGTACGTGACCAGCCAGAACCTCGACCGCCGCGCCTTCTCCCTGCTCGACTGCATCACGGTGGTGCCCGGCGCGGTCGGAGCGTGGCGTCGCTCGCGTGTGATCGAGGTCGGCGGTTTCCGTGACAATACGCTGGCCGAGGATCAGGACCTCACACTCGCGCTCCGTCGGGCGGGTTACTCGGTGGCGTATGCGGACGGTGCGATCGCCTACACGGAAGCGCCGGATACCCTGCGCGGGCTCGCCAAGCAGCGGTTCCGCTGGTCCTTCGGCACGCTCCAGTGTACGTGGAAGCACCGGGACGCCTTCTTTCGGCGCAAGTACGGATCGCTGGGATGGGTGGCGCTGCCGAACGTGTTCCTCTTTCAGCTCCTGCTGCCGGCCATCTCTCCCATCGCCGACCTGATGTTCGTGCTGAGCATCTTTTCGGTGTGGATCAACGCGCTGGACCACAGTGTAGGTGGCCGGCTGGAGTACGGGCTCGTCAACCTCGAGCAGGTGCTCACGTACTATGCCGTGTTCCTGCTGGTGGACTGGCTGGCCGCGGTGCTCGCCTTTCTCATGGAACCGGACGAGGACAAGCAGCTCACCTGGCTGATCTTCCTCCAGCGGTTCGCGTATCGACAGGTGATGTACTGGGTGGTGGTACGCTCCTTCGCCGCCGCGCTGAGCGGTCGGCTCGTCGGTTGGGGCAAGCTGGACCGCAAGGGCACGGTCGAGCTCCCCGAACATGTTCCCGTGAGGGTTCTTGGATAAGACAGCAGCGCGCATTCCCGCCATCGTGAACGTGAAGTCCGGTACCGCGGACGAAGCGCGAGAGGCGCTCGCCGAAAGTGGCGCGTTCGACGTACACGAAGTCGAGCCGGAAAAGATTGCGTCCACGGTCAAGGAGCTCGTCGGCGGCGGGGCGAAGCGTCTGCTCGTCGCTGGTGGCGACGGGACGATCGCCACCGCGGCGGCGACCCTCGTCGAGTCGCCGGCGGAGCTCGCCGTGCTGCCGGGCGGCACACTCAATCATTTCGCGCGTGACCTCGGCATCAGCAGCGTCGCGGCGGAGGCGGTGGAGCTCGCGTCGTCCGGCTCGTGCCGCGGCGTGGACGTCGGCATGGTCAATGGCCGCATCTTTCTCAACACCAGCAGCGTGGGCGCGTACGTCCGCTTCGTGCGCGTGCGCGAGTCGCTGGAGCGCAGCTTCGGCTACCGCATCGCGTCGGCAATGGCCGCCTTCCGCATCCTCTTCACGCTGCGCCTGATGGCGGTGGAGGTGATGGTCGACGGCCAGAAGCGCATTCACCGCACGCCGCTCGTATTCATCGGCGTGGGCGAGCGTGAGCTGCAGCTTCCCTCGCTGGGGCAGCGGGTGCCGGATGGCAAGCGCGGGCTGCACGTGATGGTCGTCCGTGGACGCTCGCGGGCGCGCATGCTGGCGCTGGGCCTGGCGGCGGTGGCGCGCGGGATCGATTCCTTTTCACGGACGCCGGAGTTCGAGAGCTTCATCGTGGATGAGTTGCACATCAACATGCGTGGCATGGGCACGGTCGCCGTCGATGGCGAGATCGTCAACCTTTCCGCCCCGCTCGAGTACACGCTCAAGCGCGACGCGCTGACGGTGGTGTGTCCGCCGGCCGAGAGCCTGCTCGCCGCGAAAGCCTGACCTCATGACGACGACGGCGCTCTCCTCCGCCGATTCCGCGCTCGCGACGCGGCTCGCCGCCATCGTCGGGGAGCGTCGCGTGCTCGTGCGCGAGGGCGAGCTGCGCTCGTACGCGTCGGACGGCCTGCCGGGCTATCATGCCCGCCCGTCGATCGCCGTCTTTCCCGGGACGCGTGACGAGACGATCGCCGTCGTGCGGCTGCTCGCCGAGCTCGAGGTGCCCTTCGTGCCCCGCGGCGCAGGCACCGGGCTCTCCGGCGGCGCGCTCGCCGACGGAGTGGTGCTGCTCGGGTTGCATCGACTGACTCGCATCATCTCGATCGACGCGGAGGACGCGCGCGCGGTCGTGGAGCCCGGCGTGGTGAACGCCTCCCTCACCCGCGCCGCCACGCCGTTCGGGCTGCACTACGCGCCCGATCCGTCGAGCCAGACGGCGTGCACGATCGGCGGCAACGTCGCGGAGAATGCGGGCGGCCCCCACTGCCTCAAGTACGGCGTCACGCTCAACCATATCCTCGCCATCACCGCACTGCTCCCAGGCGGCGACGTCGTGACGCTCGGCAACGCCGACGGGGAGAGCGACGGATATGATCTCCTCGGTGCCTTCGTCGGATCGGAAGGGTGCTTCGGCATCGCGCTCGACGTGACCGTGAAGCTCGCGCGCAATCCGCAGGCGGTGCGGACGCTGCTCGCCGATTTTCATTCCGTGGCCGCTGCGGCGCACGCCGTGTCGGCGATCATCGCATCGGGGATCGTTCCCGCGGCGATGGAGATGATGGACGCCGCCACCATCCAGGCGGTCGAGGCGTCGATCTACGCCGCCGGCTACCCCATCGACGCCGCCGCCATCCTGCTCATCGAGCTCGATGGTGCGGCCGCGGGCATCGACGACGATTCGGCGCGGGTGGCCGCCTTCTGCCGCGGTGCGGGCGCGCGCGCCGTGCGCACGGCGACGGATCCGGCCGAGCGCGCCCGCCTCTGGCAGGGGCGCAAGAAGGCGTTCGGCGCGATGGGCCGCATCTCGCCCCATCTCGTCGTGCAGGACGCCGTCGTGCCGCGCACGAAGCTCCCGGCCATCCTCGCCGAGATCCATCGCATCGGCGAGCGGTTCGGGGTGAAGGTGTGCAACGTCTTCCATGCCGGCGACGGCAATCTGCATCCGAACATCGGCTACGACGCCACGAGCGCCGACGAATCCGAGCGCGTCCACCAGGCGATGTCGGCCATCATGCAGGCGTGCATCGACGCCGGCGGCACCATCACCGGCGAGCACGGCGTGGGGCTCGACAAGCTTCCCTACATGGAGTCGCTGTTCTCCCCGGGCACACTCGGCGCCATGTGTGCGCTCCGTGACGTGTTCGACCCGGATCGGCGCGCGAATCCCGGCAAGGTGGTCCCGGTGCACAGCTGCCGCGAATGGCACGCAGCACCATCGGCGCGCGGGGGGCGCGGCTCGTGAGCGCGCACACCGGCAGCGACAGCGCGCGACAGATCGCCGAGCGCGTGCGCGATGCACGCGCGAACCGCGCACCGCTGCGCATCGTCGGCAGGGGCCACTGGCTCGATGCGGGCCGCCCATGCCGCGCGCACGCCGTGCTCGACCTCGCGCCGCACTCGGGGATCGTCGAGTATGAACCGGGCGACCTCACGCTGACCGCACGCGCCGGCACGACGCTCGCCGAACTGCAGCGCGTGACGCGCGCCGAAGGCCAGTGGCTCCCACTCGATCCCGGCGGATCGCCCGAGGGCACCCTCGGCGCCACGATTGCGACCGCGTCGGCCGGTCCGCTGGCGTCCTCCTTCGGCACGCCGCGCGATCAGGTGCTCGGCTGCGAGCTCGTGACCGGAGCTGGCGACGTCGTGCAGGCCGGTGGCCGGGTGGTGAAGAATGTGGCCGGGTTCGATCTGGTCCGGCTGAATACCGGAGCGTGGGGTACGCTCGGCGTGCTCACCGAAGTGAGCGTTCGCCTGCGCGCGCTCCCCGCGCTCGACCGGACTTTTGCGGTGCGGATCTCGGCGGCCGACGCCTGGCGATGGCTGCGCGCGTCCGAGTACACGCCCCTCGCGGCCGAGCTGGTGTCGCCAGCACTGAGCGCGCTCCTCGGCACCGGCGCGAACGCCGTGCTGCTGGTGCGGTTCGGCGGAAACGAAACGCTCGTGAGCGCCGCCGCCACGTCGCTCGTCGCGCTCGGCGAAGTGGGTGAAGTCGCGACGTCGGTGTGGGACGCGCTGGCGGCGAGCGAGTCCGCCGGTTCCGCCGTCGTGCGGTTGAGCACCGCGCCGTCGCGGTGTCCTGCGCTGTGGGAGCGCGCATCCGCCATCGTGGAGCGGGCACACGGGTCGGCGCACGCGACCCTGTCCAGAGGTGTCGTGCGCTGCATCCTGCCGGCGATCGGACACGATGACGACGAGATGGCGCGGCTGCGGGGCTTCATCGGCGCGCTGCAGAATCTCGGCACGGTGATCGTCGAGCGGTTGCCGGCGGCGCTGTGGCCATCGCTCGTCGCGCCCGCGGCGGCCGATCCGTTGTCCGTCGGCGTGCGCAACGCCTTCGATCCCGATCGTCTCCTCAACCCCGGTATCCTCGGGGAGCTCGCGTGAAGCCATCGCCGTCGCCCATTCCGGATACCTGCGCCATCCCCGGCACGCCACTCTCCGATGCGCGCGCCGGCATCGACGCGTGCGTGCATTGCGGCTTCTGTCTCCAGGCCTGTCCCACCTACCTCACGCTCGAGGACGAGAACGACAGCCCGCGGGGACGCATCGTCCTCATGCGCGCGCTCGTGGATGGCAGCCTGCCGGTAGACGACGCCGACGTGCGCACACACATCGACCGCTGTCTGGGGTGCCGCGCGTGCGAGACGGCGTGTCCGTCGGGCGTGCCGTACGGCCATCTCCTCGAGGCGACGCGCGCGACGCTGACACGCGTGAAGCCCAATCCGCCCATCGCGCGGCTCATTCTCTTCGTGTTCGCGCGCCGCGCCCTGCTCCGCCTCGCCATGCTGGGAGGACGCGTGGCGCGCGCAACGCGGCTCTCGTGGCTGCTGTCGCGGCTGCCTGGACGGATTGGCTTCGCCATGTCGATGCTCGAGTCCACGCGGGCGGCGGTGAAGCGGCGCCGCTACGAACCGAACGGTGACGGCTCGCGCGGGACGGCATCGCTGCTGACCGGCTGCGTGATGGAGGGTCTGTTCGCCGCGACCAACGACGCCACGGCACGGACGCTCGCCACCAACGACTACGCCATCGTGCCCACCGGGGGCCAGCGCTGCTGCGGCGCCCTGCACGCGCATGCCGGTGACGACGAGACCGCGCGCGAGCTGGCGCGCGCGAACATCGCCGCCTTCGAGCGGTCGAACACGGACGTGATCGCGGTGAACGCCGCCGGCTGCGGCGCCATGATGAAGGAGTACGGACAGCTGCTCGCCGCGGATCCCGCGTGGCACGAGCGTGCGGCGCGCATCTCGGCAAAGGTGCGCGACGTCAGCGAGCTGCTCGCCGAGGCTGGCCCGCGTCCCGGCGGTGCGCTGCCGATGACGGTGACGTACGACGCCCCCTGCCACCTGATGCATGCGCAGCGCGTCGTGACGCCACCGCTCAAGGTGCTCGCGGCGGTGCCCGGCCTCGAGCTCGTTCCTCTCGAGGGGAGCGAGCACTGCTGCGGCAGCGCGGGCATCTACAATCTCATCGAGCCCGAGGTGAGCGACCGCGTGCTGGCGCCCAAGCTCGCGAACATCGCCGCCACACGCGCGCCCCTCGTGGCGACGGGCAATCCGGGGTGTCTCATGCAGATCGGCGCGGGGCTGCATCAGGCGAGAATGCAGTGTCGCGTCATTCACCCCGTGGATCTGCTCGACGCATCGTATGCGGCCCAGGCACGCGCCCGCAGCGACGCATGAACGAGACGGTCGCGACCGCCGCGCACAGGTAGCGCGCCCAGCGGACTCCGATTTACTTACTCAGCATGCCTGACGCGGTGCTCCTCGAATGGGAGGCAGTGCTCGCCGACACCGGCTCCGCGCGTCGCGATGCTCTGCTGCGCGCACTGGCTGACGAAGGCGTGCCCTGGACTGCCGCAGCGTACGACGCCTGCTGCGGTGGGTTGGACGTGCGCGCGGCGGCCGCGCGGGGGCTTGCCGCCGCGGGACGCGACGATGCCACGCTGGCGGACATAGTCGCCCTGCGCGCGAATCGCGCCTTCGGCGAGTGGCTCAGCCGCGGCTTCGTGCTCCAGCCCGACGTGCGGGAGCAGCTCGAAGCGATGGAGCCTCGCACGCGTCTGGCGATCGTCACTCGCGCGGGACGCGCGGAAACGGAGACCGCGCTCCGACTTGTCGGATTGGATCGATCCGTTGGCATCGTCGTGACCGCGGACGAGGTGACCGATCTGCCCCCCGCGCCGGAGCTGTACGAACGGGCACTGATGCAGCTGGCGCGGAGCCGGCCGGTGCGCGCCGAGCGCGTCGTCGCGGTGGTGCGCGCGCCGGACGCCGCAGCGTCCGCCCGTGCCGCGGGCATTCGCACCGTCCACTCGCTCGCCGGCATCGCCGGCGTGCCGGAGCTCGTGTGAGCGCGCGCACGCTGCACGCGGGCAGCACCACCGTCGGCGACGTCGGCGGTCGCAGCGTGGTGCTCGCGTACGGGAGCGTCGCCGCGGAGTACGAGGCGTTGCACTCGCGTGCCGCACTGTTCGATCGGAGCCACCGCGGACGGCTGCGCGTGAGCGGCGAGCGCGCGGCGGAGATGATCGCCGGCCTCGTGACGAACGACGTCGCGGCGCTCGCGCCCGGCCAGGGCTGTTACGCCGCCGCGCTCACGGCCAAGGGAAAGATCGTCGCCGACGTGCGCGTGTTCATCGAGGAGAGCTCGGTGCTGGTGGATGCGCCGACCCGTGCCGCCGAGTCGTGGGCGGCGATGGTGAAGAAGTACGTCAACCCTCGCATCGCCCCGCACACCGACGAGAGCGCTCGGCTGCGCGACATCGGCATCTTCGGCGCGAACGCGCGGCACATCGTCTCGGCGATCACCGGCGTGCAGCCGCCCGCCCTCACCGTGCTCGCCCCGTACGCTCACGTCACCGTGGAGATCGATGGCGCGCGTGTGCTCGTCGCCAGCGTGCCGGAGCTCGGCATCGACGGCTTCGAGCTGATCGTGCCCGCCGAGTCGTACGAGACGCTCTGGCAGCGGGCGGTGGACGCCGGGGCCGCGCCGGCGGGGCTGGAGGCGTGGGAGATCGCGCGCGTCGAGGCGGGCCGCCCGGAATGGGGGCTCGACATGGACGACACCACGATCCCGCAGGAGGCGAACTTCGACGAGCTCCATGCCATCTCGTACACGAAGGGATGCTACGTAGGACAGGAGACCGTGGCGCGCGTGCACTTCCGCGGGCACGTCAACCGGCACCTGCGCGGCATTCGCGCGCCCGGCGTGGAGCCGCCGCCGCGCGGGGCCACGCTGCACGACGCGGCCGGCGCGCAGGTGGGCGACGTGCGCACGGGGGTGCGGTCGCCGATGCTGGGCGGGATCGCGCTGGCGATGATCCGTCGGGAAGTGGCGCCCGGCGCAGCGCTCGTGGCGCGATGGCGTGACGATGCGTTTCCGGCGGATGATCCCGCCGGGCAGATCGAGCGACGCGTGGACGTCGCGGCGCTCCCCTTCGCGATCCAGTAGCGCGTGCCGACCGCGCTCGTCACGGGCGCCACGGGGCTCGTGGGACACTACGTGGTGGAGCGCCTGCGGCGCGACGGATGGACCGTGCGGGCATTCGTGCGCGACGCCGCGCGCGCCGGCGCACTGAGCCGCGCCGGCGTGGAGCTCGCCACCGGCGACACGCTCGAGCCGAGCGGGTTCACGCGCGCCGCGCGGCGCTGCGACGTCATCTTCCACACGGCCGCCGCGGTGACGGCGAGCGGTGGATGGGAAGCGTTCAGCCGGCCGAACATCGAGGGCACCCGCAACGCGATCACCGCCGCCGAGGCGGTAGAGGCGCGTCTCGTCCACGTGAGCAGTGTCGCCGTGTATGGCGGTGGGGAGCGCTATCGCGAGGACGGCCGCAAGACGGATGAAGACACGCCGTTCGCGCCGCTGTCGGAGCGCGCGTTCTACGCGCGATCGAAGCGCGAGTCGGAGGCGCTCGTGATGGACGCGCACGCCGCCGGTCGCGTGTGGGCCACCGCCGTGCGGCCCGACGTCATCTACGGCACGCACGATCGGCAGTTCGTGCCGCGCCTCGCACGACTGCTCCGCAAGGGTATCGTGCCGCTCGTGGGCGGAGGACGTTCCAGGCTGGCCGTCGTGCATGCCGCCAACGTCGCCGACGGCATGGTGCGCGCAGCCGCGACCGATATGGCGGGCGGACGGGCGTACAACCTCGCCAACGACTACGACATCACGGTCGAGCAGTTCTTCCGGCTCGCCAGCGCGGGACTCGGCGTGCGCATGCGTGCCGTGCCAGTGCCGTACGTGGTGGCGCGTGCCGCGCTCGGCACCTTTCGGGTGGTGGCGCCGCTGCTCTTCGGCAGCCGGTTCAGCGCCGTGGGAAACGCGTCGCTCGACTTCCTCTCACGCGACAATCCATTCACGTCGGAGCGGGCGCGTCGCGAGCTTGGCTGGGATCCGCCGGTGCGACCCGAGGATGGCGTGCCGGAGGCATTTCGCTGGTGGCGCGCGCATCAGTAGGGAAAACGGAAACGGGGCGCCGCACTCGAGAGTGCGACGCCCCGCAGTACTCCGAACGGGACGAAGATTACGGCTTCTTCGTCGCGGCCTTCGCAGCGGCGGCGGCCGTGTCGGCCTTCTTCGCGGCGGTGTCCATCTTGGCAGCGGCGGAATCCATCTTCATGCCGGCGGAGTCCGTCATGGCCGGGGCCGGAGCCATGGCCGGGGCGGCGGTGTCAGCCTTCGGGGTCTCCTTCGTGCTGCAGGCGGCGATGACGAGCACGGCGGCGACAAGGGCCAGGCGCTTCATGTAATTCTCCTGAGTAGGTCTTGGTGTGTATGACGCGTTGGTCCGTGCACGCGACGGCGGTGCCGGCCTTCAGCGACGGGAAACTTAGATTTCTGGGAAGCGCTGTCAAGAGCAGACCCGCGACGCCAAGTGACGGCACGTCAACGGCTTCGTAGGTATTTGACCGCACGGGTGGACGACATCGATGCGGCGCGCGGCGGACGCCCGGACGTCAGATGTTTTCGTCTGGCCGGTAAGAGACTACGGTGCAACGAGTTACCGCTACCCTCCAAGAGTCGTCAGTGGTCCCGCCCATCCCATCGCGCTAGCTTGCGACGCATCTCTCCCCCCCGCCGATGACCAGCGTCGCCACTTCGCCGACTCTCGAAATTCCTCGCGACGGGATCGTCCGCGGCGCGTGCCCGCACGATTGCCCCGATACCTGCGCCACGCTCGTGACGGTCGAGAACGGGCGCGCGGTCCGCATCGCTGGCGATCCCGATCACCCGTTCACGCAGGGATTTCTCTGCGCGAAGGTGAATCGCTACATCGAACGGACGTATCACGACGACCGCCTCACCACGCCGCTCCGCCGCGTCGGCCCCAAAGGCAGCGGACGGTTCGAGCCGATCGGATGGGACGAGGCACTGGACGAGATCGCGACGAGGCTCACGGCCATCGCGCGGTCGGCGGATGGGCCGCAGGCGATTCTGCCCTACTCGTACGCCGGCACGATGGGGATGGTGCAGGGCGAGTCGATGGACCGCCGCTTCTTCCACCTGCTCGGCGCATCGAAGCTGGACCGCACCATCTGCTCGATGGCCGGCACCGTCGGCATGCGCATGACCGTCGGCGCGAACGTGGGCGCCGACAGCGAAGGGGTCCCCGAGAGCGATCTCGTGCTGCTCTGGGGCACGAACACCCTGACCGCGAATCCGCACCTCTGGCCCTTCGTGCTCAAGGCGAAGGAGCGCGGCGCGCCGATCATCTGCATCGACCCGATCCGCACGCGCACCGCGATGCAGTGTGACGAGTGGATCCCGATCCGCCCCGGCACCGATGGCGCGCTGGCGCTGGGCATGATGCACGTGCTGTTCGCGCGCGGCATGCAGGACCGCGATTTCCTCGAGCGGTACACGCTGGGACACGAAGAGCTGTGCGCGCGCGCCGCCGAGTGGACCCCCGCGCGCACCGCCGCGGTGACCGGGCTGCCCGAAGAGACGATCGTTTCGCTCGGTGAGCGCTACGGGCGCGCGAAGGCGGCGTTCATTCGCGTCAACTACGGGCTGCAGCGACATGGCGGCGGCGGCATGGCGGTGCGCAACATCGCGTGCCTGCCAGCCATCACCGGCCACTGGCGTCGCCCCGGCGGCGGTGTGCAGCTCTCGACGTCGGCCAACTTCCAGTTCGATCGCGCCGCGATCTCACGACCGGACCTGAGC
>DASSIC010000269.1:0-7257 GCA_035692325.1 Gemmatimonadaceae bacterium
TCAACGGCGGGTACGGCTCGCAGGTGTACGCGGGCGCGGGCTACGCCGTGTTGATGCCGAACTACCGGAACTCCACCAACTACGGCCAGACGTTCAAGGTGGAGAGCCAGGGCGACTACTTCACCAAGGGCTATCAGGACATCATGGCCGGCGTCGATCACCTGATCGCGCAGGGGATCGTGGACAGCGCACAGATGGGCGTCCTCGGATGGAGCGCGGGCGGTCACTGGTCGAACTGGATCCTCACCCACACCGATCGCTTCAAGGCGATCTCCACCGGCGCCGGCGTGTTCAACTGGATCTCGATGTACGGCCAGAGCGACACCCAGCGCGGCCGGCAGTGGTACCTCGGCAACAAGCTGTACTACGACGACATGGAAGGGTGGTGGCGCCAGTCGCCGGCGGCGTACATCAAGAACGCGAAGACGCCGACGATGATCCACGTCGTGGACAACGATCCGCGCGTGCCGCGCCCGCAGAGCGAGGAGCTGCACATGGCCCTCAAGCGCCTCGGCGTGCCCACGGAGTTCTACGTCTATCCGGGCAACACGCACGGCATCCCCGATCCGCGCAATCAGCTCGTGAAGTCCACGGCCGAGATGGCGTGGATGGATTACTGGGTGCGGCACTCCGGGCGCAAGTTCGCCTGGCGCGACGTGCTCAAGACGCTGGAGGAGCCGAAGGAGGCCAGGACGGCCGCGTCCGCGGCCCCCTGAGCTGGCCTCCAGGCACTTTTCGGCGCAGATTCAAGGCCCCTCCCTCCACGACGCGATCGGCGTTCAGGAGCTTCACATGAAGGTCCGCTTCAAGGTGAATGGTCAGCCGCGCAGCGTGGACGTCCCCGCTGACATGCCGCTGCTCTGGACGCTGCGCGACGTGCTCGATCTGAAGGGGACGAAGTTCGGCTGCGGTTCGGCGCAGTGCGGTGCGTGTACCGTGCACGTGAACGGCGCCGCGACGCGGTCGTGCGTCCTCCCGGTCTCGGCCGTGCAGGGTGCCGACATCACCACGGTGGAAGGGCTCTCGCCCGACGGCACGCATGCACTCCAGCGCGCGTGGGAGGAGCTCGACGTGCCGCAGTGCGGCTACTGCCAGGCCGGCCAGCTCATGTCGGCGGCGGCGCTGCTCGCGAAGACACCACGTCCGACGGACGCGGACATCGACGCCGCCATGAACGGTAACCTGTGTCGGTGTGCCACGTATCTGCGCATCCGCCAGGCGATCCATCGCGCCGCCGACCTGAAGATGGAGGCGACGCAGGCAGGACGTCCCCGTCGGCTGAAGGAGAACACGCCATGAGCGACGCAACGTACTCCGGCCCGAGCCGTCGCGAGTTCCTCCGCGCCAGCGCCATCGCTGGCGGCGGCATCCTGCTCGCGAGCTACCTGCGGCCATTGAAGGCCACGGACGCGTGGCTCACGCACGCGAGCTCGGACGATACCCTGAACGCCTTCATCCGCATCACGCCGAACGGCATCGTCACCATCGTCGCCAAGAATCCCGAGATCGGCCAGGGCGTGAAGACGATGCTCCCGATGCTGATCGCCGAGGAGCTCGACGCGGACTGGAAGAACGTCCGCATCGAGCAGGCGTCGCTCGACACGAAGGCATTCACGAACCAGTGGGCGGGGGGCAGCACGGCGACGCCCAACAACTGGCTCCCGATGCGTCGCGTCGGCGCGGCGGGTCGTGCGATGCTCGTCGCCGCCGCCGCGCGCCGGTGGGGCGTGTCCCCCTCCGAGTGCGACACCGAGGCCGGCGTCGTTCGGCATCGCGCGAGCGGTCGTCGCCTCCCGTACGGCGACGTCGCGTCGGCCGCGGTCGCCGAGCCGGCGCCCGACCTCGAGAAGGTTCCGCTCAAGGACCCGAAGTCCTTCCGCATCATCGGCACTCGCGTGCGCGGAGTGGACAACCACGCGATCGTCACCGGCCAGCCGCTCTACGGCATCGACGTCGCCGTCCCTGGCATGCGGTACGCGACGTTCGTGAAGTCCCCGGTCTTCGGCGGCGCGGTCGCGTCGGCGAATCTCGAGGAGGTGCGCAAGCTGCCCGGTGTGCGGCACGCCTTCGTCGTCGAGGGCGGGACGGCGCTCAACGGGCTGCTCGGCGGCGTGGCGATCGTGGCGGACAGCTGGTGGCTCGCGAAGCGTGCGCGCGATGCGCTCGTCGTGTCCTGGAAGGAGGGCACGACTGCCACGCAGAGCAGCGCGGCGATCGCCGCCGAGGCGCAACGACTGGCGCAGCAGCCGCCGCAACGATCGCTGCGAAAGGACGGCGACGTGGACGCCGCACTTTCGGGCGCGACGAAGGTGGTGCGCGCATCGTACGCCTATCCCTTCATCGCTCACGCCACGCTCGAGCCGCAGAACTGCACGGCGCACTTCCGCGACGGAAAGCTGGAGATCTGGGCGCCGAGCCAGACCCCCGAGTCGGGACGCGGGCTCGTCGCCCGTACACTCGGCCTCAAGGACGAGGACATCACCATCCACATCACGCGCTCGGGCGGCGGCTTCGGGCGGCGCCTGAACAACGACTACATGGTGGAGTCGGCCTGGATCGCGAAGCAGACCGGCGTGCCGGTGAAGCTGTTATGGACGCGCGAGGACGACATCCAGCACGATTTCTATCGGCCCGCCGGCTTCCATAACTTCACCGGCGGCATGGACGCCACTGGAAAGGTTGTCGCGTGGCAGAACCACTTCGTGAGCTTCGGTGAAGGGCAGAACTTCGCGCCCTCCGCCGGCATCGGGGCGGCGGAGTTCCCGGCGAGCTTCGTTCGCAACTATGCGCTGGACGTCTCCACCATGCCGCTCGGCGTGCCGACCGGCGCGTTGCGGGCGCCTGGGAGCAACGGCATCGCCTTCGCCACGCAATCCTTCCTCGACGAGCTGGCCCACGCCGCGGGACGCGACCCGCTGCAATTCAAGCTCGACCTGCTGGATGACGGAGTGAGTGCCTCGCCGCTGCGCGCGGCGGTCGATCGCGTGACGGAGAAGACCGGGCTGCCCGTGCGCCCGCTCTCGCCTGGCTTCGACGGCGCGCGGATGCGCGCCGTCCTGCAGGAGGTCGGGGTAAAGTCAGGATGGGGCGCGCGTCCCCTTCCCCGCGGCACTGGCCGTGGCGTCGCCTTTCACTTCAGTCACCGCGGGTATTTCGCCGAAGTCGTGCAGGCGAGCGTGAACGGCGAAGGCCGCTTGCGCGTGGAGAAGGTCTGGGTCGTCGGCGACGTCGGCAGCGACGTCATCAATCCGAGCAACGCCGAGAATCAGGTCCAGGGCGCGGTGCTGGACGGCATCGCCCAGGCGCTCGGCCAGGAGATCACCATCGAGCGCGGAAGAACCGTGCAGAGCAACTTCCACGACTTCAGGCTGCTGCGGCACGGAGAAGCCGTCCCCGTGGAAGTGCATTTCGTGAAGAGCGCGTTCGCTCCCACCGGGCTCGGCGAACCTGCGCTTCCGCCCGTGATCCCTGCGCTGTGCAACGCGATCTTCGCCGCCACCGGCAAGCGGGTGCGGTCGCTCCCCCTGTCCAGGGAGGGGCTGACGACCGGCTGATCCGCGACGAGCTACATGCCGTTCATCCAGAGCGCCTGTGCGACCGCTCGCTTGTCGAGCGAGCACGCGGCGCGCTGGGCGGGGGTGAATTGCCGCCACAGCGGGCAGGCGGGACCGAGCCCGCAGTAGCACTCCTTCACCGCTCGACGCAATTCGGCGATTCGCTTGGCGTCCAGGCGCCCTCGTACTTCGATCCTGTCGCTTGTCTGCGTCGTCATACGGCCTCCTTGGCTCCAATGGAGCCTTCGTCCTGCGCTGACGAATGTGCGGCGCAGGCGCGAGCCGGAGCGTAAGGAATCGCCCGACACGCCGAGGAGTCGGGGTTGTTGGCATGGCTTACGCGACGAACGTTTATCGTTTCGACACGAGGCTCTCATGTCCAGGCGACAGGCCAGCGAGCGCATCCATCGGTCCCCCGACGTCGCGAGCTATCGCGGCGTCCCCCTGCCCGAGCCGACCGGGCGCGACACCGCACTCGACCATGCCCGTCAGGTGGTCGCGCTGGTGTTCGGGCCGGTCAATCGCCGGCAATTCGACGTGCGGTATTGGGACGGCACCGTCGAGCACGGTTCGACCACCACCACCAGGTTCCGCCTCGGCGTGAACCGTCCCGGTGCGTTGCGACGCATGCTCCTCCCGCCCAGCGAGCTCTCGATCGTCGAGTCGTATCTCTCGGGCGACATCGACATCGATGGCGAGCTCGAAGCGGCGATGGGGCTCGCCGACGAGATCGGCGCACGCGTGCGCTCGGCGCGCGTGCTCGCACGGTTGGGCCGCCACCTGCTGGCGCTGCCGCGGCGCGACGTCGCCGACGACGTTCACATCGCGCGCAGCGACCTGGTCGTCGAGCCGGTCGGGCGGCCACACGATCCTTCACGCGATCGCGCGGCGATCCGCTTCCACTACGATGTCGGCAACGACTTCTATGCGCTCTGGCTCGATCAGCGCATGGTGTACTCGTGCGCCTATTATCGCCGCCCGACCGACTCGATCGACGAGGCGCAGCGCGCCAAGCTCGACCTGATCTGCCGCAAGCTGCGGTTGCGGCCCGGTCAGCGATTCCTCGACGTCGGGTGCGGGTGGGGCGCCCTGATCATGCACGCCGCGCAGCATTACGGAGTCACCGCGCTCGGCATCACGCTCAGCGACGCGCAGGCCACGCTCGCCCGCGAGCGCATCGCGGCGGCGGGGCTGGCGGACCGCTGCCGCGTGGAGATCCGCGACTATCGCGCCCTGCCTGCCGACATGCAGTTCGACCGCATCGCGAGCGTGGGAATGATCGAGCACGTGGGCGCGGACCATCTCGACGCGTACTTCTCGGCGTTGTTTCGCGCCCTCGCGCCCGGTGGGATGCTGCTGAACCACGGCATCGTCAGTCTCGAGGAGGCGCACACGCAGGGGCCGTTGGAGTGGCTGGAGCACCGCATCTGGCGCCGGGATGCGTTCATTCACCAGTACGTCTTCCCCGACGGCAAGCTCACCGCATTCCAGGCGGTCATCGCAGCCGCGGAGCGGTCGGGATTCGAGACGCGCGACGTGGAGAGTCTGCGGGAGCATTACGCCCTCACGCTGCGCGCCTGGGTCGAGCGCCTGCTGCGGCACCGCGACCGCGCCATCGCGCTGACCAGCGACCGCATCTTCCGCATCTGGCAGCTGTACATGACGGCGTCCGCCTACGCGTTCGCCCACGGCCGCATCAACGTGCTGCAGACCCTGCTCGCGAAGCCCGACGCGGAGGGTCACACTGAAGTGCCGATGACGAGGGAGGACATACTGATGTAGGACGTGGGACGTCGGACGTGGGACGTAAAGGCACACCGGACTGAGTCTGGTGTGCCTTTACCGTTCACGGTTCACGGTTCACGGTTCACGGTTCACGCTTCACCGCTCACCGTTCACCGCCGGCCCCAGTCTCACCTCTTTACGTTAAGAGCATGTCTCGCCGCGACGACTTCATCGCCTTCCGGCGCTCGCTCGGACGAACGCCACCGCTCGATCGCATGACCGCCCGGGTGCGCGGGCTCGATCTCGCCGTCTGGACGTCACCGCCGGTGACCGGTGCGCCGCCGTTGTTGCTCGTGAATGGCGGAATGCTCTACGATCACGCGCTGTTGTGGCCCGCGCTCTCTCCGCTGGCATCGGGCCGACAGGTGATCCTGTACGATCAGCGTGGGCGCGGTGAGTCGCAGGCGCCCGCCGATCCGCTCGCCGCGCGCATCGAGGACGATGCGGACGACATCGGAGCGCTGCGTCGCGCGCTCGGCATCCGGCAATGGGATGTGCTCGGCCACTCGTGGGGCGGTGGGATCGCCATGCTCGGCGTGGCGCGCGACCAGGCGGGAACGCGGCGCCTCGTGACCGTGGACTCGGTGGGACCGACCAGCGCGTGGATGCCGATCCTTCATGAGGAGGCACTCGCGCGTGTCGGTCCGGAGGAGCGCGCCACGCTCGAGGAGTTGGGCGGTACACCGCAGCACGAGCCCGATCCCGTGGTGCATGGCGCGTACAGCCGCGCGAGCTATCCGGCGTGGTTCGCCGATCCCACGATGGCGGCGCACTTCGCTCCGCCGCACGCGGAGAGTGTGACGGGCGCCGCAATCGTGGCACGTCTGCGGCGCGAAGGGTATGACTGGCGTGAACGCCTGCGTGCCCTTTCCGTCCCCACGCTCGTCATTCATGGTGAACGGGACGCGCTCCCCGCGGCCGTCGCTCTCGAGCTTTCCGAGCTGCTGCCGCGCGCGCGTCACGCCCTCCTCCCGGACGCCGGTCACATGCCGTTCTGGGAAGCGCCCGCGCGCTTCTTCGACGTAGCCGGCTCCTTTCTCGCCGCTCCCCCAACCGGGCCGCCGCGAACGTCGCCATGATGCCGAGCCGCACACGCTTCCGCGCGCGCACCGTCGCCGCACTCATGCTCGCCCTGCTGCCGTTGTCCGGTGCGGTGCGCGTGCCCACCATACGTACGAGCGTGGCGAGCGGCGGCGTGGTGGCCAAGCCGCTGACGCGCCGAGCAGCGGAACGCGAAGCCGTGAAGGCCGAAGTTCGCCGGCGGCTCGCCGAACGCGGCACCGGCACCTACATCGGAGAGATGCTCGCGGAGCGCGACAGCGCGCTGGCCCGGTGGCCCGACCGCAGCGGTCGGCCGCTCATGGTCTGGATCCAGCCAGCGAGCGACGTCGAGGACTGGGGCGACGGATACGTGAACAGCGTGCGCGACGCCATCGCCGACTGGGATGCGCTCGAGCTGCCGGTGCGCTTCGCGTTCGCGAGCGACTCGGCCAGCGCCGACGTGCACGTCACTTTCATCGACCAGTTCGAGGAAGCGATCAGCGGCCGCACGAAGTGGGAGCGCGACGACAGCTGGTGGATCACCGACGCCGACATCGTGCTCGCCGTGCACCATCGCAACGGACCGGCGCTGGACGACGACGCGATGCGCGCACTCGCCCTTCACGAGGTCGGCCACCTGCTCGGGCTCGACCACACGGATGACGCGACGAGCATCATGGCGCCGCGTGTGCGCGTGCGCGAGCTGTCAACGGCGGACCGCGCCACCGTGCGCCTCCTGTACACGCTCCCGCCCGGGGGAGTCCGCTGAGCCGGATCAAGCCGGAGGCGGTCCTCGTTCTGATCCTCGTCGCGCTCGGAGGGCTCGTCGCGACGAACACCCTGCGCCAGGCTCGTGGCAGGCGCGCCCGACAGACGC
>DASSIC010000270.1:0-2020 GCA_035692325.1 Gemmatimonadaceae bacterium
AAGCTACCTGACATCATCTCTCTACCTCAACGGAGAGAACCGATGTCCTCCCCCCGCCTCGCTCTCGTCGCCCTGGCTCTCACGAGCCTCGCGATCCCCGCTCACGCCCCGCGCGCCCGGGACCCCCGCGCCGAGCTGACCGTCACCCCGGCCTGGCTCGCCCAGCACCTGAAGGACCCCGACCTCGTCCTGCTGCACGTCGGCGACAAGGGCGAGTACGACAAGGGCCACATCGCCGGCGCCCGGTACGTCACCCAGCGCGACATCTCGGTGTCCAATCATGACCGCGCAAAGGACACGGGCCTCATGCTCGAGCTTCCGACCGACGACTCCCTGCGCACGCAGCTCGCCGCGCTCGGCATCTCCGACGGGTCGCGCATCGTCGTCTACTACGGCAACGACTGGGTGTCGCCGAGCACGCGCATCATGTTCACCCTCGATCACGCCGGCTTCGGCGGCCGCAGTGCCCTGCTCGACGGCGGGATGAACGCGTGGAAGGAAGCGGGATTTCCGCTCACAACGGAAATCCCCACCTATAAGACGGGCCAGCTCTCCCCACTGAAGACGCGGCCGCTCGTCGTCTCGATCGACTACGTGAAGAGCCGGCTCGGCTCGCCGAATCTCCACCTGATCGACGGGCGCGCCGCGGTGTTCTACGACGGCGTCGAGGAGGGGAGCAGTCGCAAGGGGCACATCCCCGGCGCGAAGAGCATCCCCTTCACCGAAGTCACCGACGACAAGCTGCACCTCAAGAGTGCCGCCGAGCTGACGAAGCTGTTCACCGACGCCGGCGTCGGGCCGAAGGATACCGTCGTGGCGTACTGTCACATCGGCCAGCAGGCCACGGCTGTGCTGTTCGCCGCCCGCACGCTCGGCCACCCGGTGCTCCTGTTCGACGGCTCCTTCCAGGAGTGGGGCCGCCGCACCGATCTTCCGGTCGAGAATCCGGCCGAGGGGAAGAAGCAGTGACCTCGCCCGCGATGCGCGCCGGCCCGCGGCCGTACAGCGATCCGTACCTCACCGGCGTCGTGCTCGGGCTCGTCCTGCTCGCCGCCTTCGTGCTCGTCGGACGCGGACTCGGCGCCAGCGGCGCCTTCGCCAGCGCCGCGGCGGCGGTGACGAACGTCGCGTCGCCGGGCGCCGTGCAGCGCAACGCATTCTTCGCCGACCGGCTCCCCTTCTATGGAGACTGGCTCGTCGTCGAGATCGCCGGCGTGGTCGTCGGCGGCTGGGCATCGGCGGCGCTCGCGCAGCGACTGCGCGTCACGGTCGAGCGCGGCACGCACCTCTCGGCAACGCAGCGGCTCGTGCGCGCGTCCGCCGGTGGCGTGGTGATGGGCGTGGGCGCCGTGCTCGCGCGTGGATGCACGAGTGGACAGGCGCTCACCGGCGGGGCGATGCTCAGCGTCGGCAGCTGGCTCTTCATCGCCGGCGCATTTGGTGCAGCGTATTTCGCCGCCTACCTCATGCGGAGTGCCTGGACATGACGGCCCCGTTCACGGAGTTCGGCACGCTCGGTCCGCGCGGCGCGCTCGTCGTCGCATTCGCGATCGGCATCGCCTTCGGCGCCTCCCTCGAGCGCTCGGGGCTCGGCAGCGCGCGCAAGCTGATGGGGCAGTTCGACCTCACGGACCTCACGGTCTTCAAGGTGATGTTCAGCGCGATCGTGACCGCCATGCTCGGCCTGTTCTGGCTGTCGCGGCTCGGGCTGCTCGACATCGGCAAGGTCTATCTCCCCGACACCTTCCTGCTGCCGCAGCTCGTGGGCGGCGCCGTGTTCGGCGTCGGCTTCGCGCTCGCGGGACTCTGTCCGGGGACGTCGTGCGTCGCCGCCGCGACGGGACGCGTGGACGGCGCCGCGGTGATGCTCGGCATGTTCGGCGGCGTGCTCGCGACGGGACTCGCCCTTCCCTCGCTGCAACGACTGTATGTCGCCACCGCGCGCGGCGGACTGACGCTGCCGCGCCTGCTTGGCATCCCCGAAGGCGTCGTGATCCTCGTCGTGGTGGGCGTCGCGCTG
>DASSIC010000271.1:0-2666 GCA_035692325.1 Gemmatimonadaceae bacterium
CCCGCGCGAGCGGTGGTTCGTCTCGTCCATCTCGTGCGACCCGGACTTTCCGGGCGGCGCCTCGACGAGGACGGCGATCGTCAACGGCGGCTGCGTCTTCCTCCGACGCGACGCACGCGGCTGCACGCTGCACGCATTCGCGCTCGAGCGTGGCGAGGACTACCACGCGATCAAGCCGATGGTGAGCGCGCTCTTCCCCATCACCTTCGGCGATGGGACGCTCTTCTGCTCCGAGGAGCTGGTGGATGGGACGCTCGTGTGCGCCGGTGACGGCCCCACGGCGTACGAGATGGCGCGTGACGAGCTCGCGCACTACTTCGGGTTCGCGTTCGTCGACGAGCTGGACCTGCTGGCTCAGTCGGTCGCTTCGAGCGTCTGACGCTCGACTCCGCCTGGCGGAGTGCGCGACGACTGCTGTTCCTCGCGAATGCGGGCAAGGAAGGCGGCAGGTCCCGCCATGTCGGGGAGTGACTGCAGAATGCGCATCGCCTCCTCGCGCTGCACCGTGATCCCCGCCGGGAAGCTGTGCAGGTCCACTCCGACGCGTTCGAACTCCGCCAACAGCTCTTCGAATCGCCGCTCGTCCGTCATCAGTGCTGGGTTCGCGGGTTGCGCCATCGATCGCGCGAGTACGGCGCCCGGCTGGCGTCCTGCTGGCGCGCCGTATCCGTCAACATAACGATAATGCGCATAATCGCATTTCGCGCAAAAAGATTGCCAACTTCGTCCCGATAAAGAAAGGGCGACCGAGACCGGTCGCCCTTTCAGTACAACGACTTGCGTAACGGGCTCGTCCTCTACGGGCGAGGACCCTCAGGCGCCGAACCCCACACGTTGTTGCCCCGATCCACGTCGGGGAGCCGCTTGTCGGCGTCCAGCTCGATCCGGCTCACGGTCTTGCCGCGGAACGCATAGCTGCGCTGGTAGTGCACCGTGTTTCGGCTCCAGACCTCGGCGGGATAGTCGTAGTTCTCGACGGAGCCGTCGCTGAAGGTGAAGCGCGCATGGATGGGCAGCACCCCGCGCGCGCGGTTGGCATACTGAACGGTGACGGTCTGAACATCACCCGAGCGCGAGCTCGCCACGCTGTCGATCGCCTGGTCGAAGCGCGGGTTCTCCTTGAACCACTCCCGCCAGAACCAGTCGAGCCGCCGGCCACCCGCATCCTCCATCGTCCGGTAGAAGTCCGCCGGCGACGGATGCTTGAACGCCCAACGCTCGATGTAGGTGCGGAAGGCATCGTCGAACGCCGCGGGACCCAGGATCTCCTGCCGCAGGAGCTGCAGCCCGACGCTCGGCTTCACGTACGCCGCGAGCCCGAGCAGCCGCGAGTCGATGCGGTCGGGCATCACGTCCACCGGCACGTCGACGCTGGCCTTCATCGCGCCCTCGACGTAGCCGCGCTCGCCGAGCGCACGCGTCATCTGGTCGCCCTTCTCCGGGTACCGACGCGCCTCGCTGAAGGTGTTGATGAAGGTGTTGAACCCCTCGTCCTGCCACATGTGCGTGCGCTCGTTGGAGCCGACGATCATCGGGAACCAGTTGTGCCCGATCTCGTGCGTCACGACGTTGTACAGGTCGTACTTGTCGTCGCTCTTCGCTTCCATCACGAGCATGGGGTACTCCATCCCGCTGATCGGCCCCTCCACCGCGCTCATCTGCGGCCAGGGATAGCGGAACCAGCGCGTGGAATACTCGTCGAGCGACATGCGCGTCATGTCCGCCGCGTCCTTCCACGGTTCGATCGCCGAGGGCCGATAGTAGGCCTGCGCGAGAATGCCGTTCCAGCTGCTGGCATCCCACAGGTACTCGGGCGACGCAGCCCACGCGACGTCGCGCACGTTCTTCGCCGAGAACTTCCAGGTCAACATGCCCGTCGCGCGGGGCCGCGCGACGCCGGAGCGCATCTCCTCGAGCGTGACGATGTTCACGGGCGTGGCCGACTTCGCCGCCTGCGCGAGTCGCGCGATGACGGCGGAGGTCAGCACGTCGCGCGGATTCGTGAGCGAGCCGGTGCTCGCCACCGTGTAGCCGGCCGGGACGGTGAGCTCGACGGTGTAGTCGCCGTACTCGAGATAGAACTCGCCCTGACCGAGATACGGTTCGGTGTTCCACCCGCGCAGGTCGTCGTACACGTTGACGCGCGGATACCACTGCGCCAGCTCGTAGAGCATGCCGTCGCGACCCATGCGATCGGCACCGTGCTCGGGAATCAGGAAGTGCCAGGCGACGTCGAAGGTGGCAGCCTTGCCCGGCGCGAGCGGCTCGGCGAGATCGACCTTCATGACGGTGCCGTTGTCGCGCCGCGTCACGTTCACGCGTCGCGCGCCGCGGCCGGCAATCACCTGCTCGAACTTGTCGACCACGTCTCCGCCCTCGAAGCCGCGCGCGCCGAAGCGGGAATCCTGCGGGAAGATGTACGAGTTGAGCGATTTGTCCCTGAACGCGTTCTGCTCCATCTGCATCCAGATGACGCGCAGCGTGTCGGGCGAGTTGTTCGTGTAGCGGAGGCGGAGCGAGCCGGCGAGCGACTTCGTCGTCGTGTCGAGCGACGCCTTGATGTCGTAGTCGGCGCGGTTCTGCCAGTAGTGCGGGCCGGGGGCGCCGGATCCGGAGCGATACTGGTTGCCCGGTGGCAAGTCGAGGGGCGCGAAGATCGACGTGTC
>DASSIC010000272.1:0-2176 GCA_035692325.1 Gemmatimonadaceae bacterium
ACACGGCCTCGCCGTACCTCGTCGGGCCGCACGGCTACTACCTGCGCGATCCGGCCAGCCGCAAGCCGCTGCTGCACGACACGCGCTCGGGTACCGCCGTGCCCTTCGACACGCCGGGGGTTGCGCCCGCGCTGGAAGGCCGCTACGAGGCGGACGCGATCGAGATCGGCCCGGACGACGACGTTCTCGCCCAAGGCCGGCTCGCCGGCGTGACCGGGTTCACGCGGATGGCCGAACACATCGCGCAGTACACGCCCGAGTGGGCGGAGGGCGTGTGCGAGGTCCCGGCGGCCACCATCCGCCGCATCGCGAACGAGTATCTCGATCACGCGCACGTCGGCGAGACGATCGTCGTCGACGGCGTCACGCTGCCTTTCCGTCCGGTCGCGGTCACGCTGGGCAAGACGGTGAACAATGGCTGGGGCGGCTACGAGTGCGTGTGGGCGCGCACGATGCTCGCAGCGCTCGTGGGCGCGCTCGAAGTGCCCGGAGGGACGATCGGCACGACCGTGCGGCTCAACCGCACGTACAACGACCGGCACAAGAGCGTGAAGGCCGGAGTGGACGGGTTCATGGACTACCCGCTCAATCCGACCGACAAGGCGCGCTGGAAGCCGAAGCCGAACATCCGCAACGCGTACCGCACGATGGTGCCGCTCGCCGCCGACGGCCCGTGGAGCCAGGCGCTCGGGCCCACGCACTTCTCGTGGATGTTCCTCGACGAAACGCCGAAGGGCCTGCCGCGGGTCACGCTGCCCGACCTCTGGATCGTCTACCGCACCAATCCGGCGATCTCGTTCTGGGACACGCCGGGACTGCAGGAGAAGATGGCGCGCTTTCCGTTCGTCGTGGCGTTCGCGTTCACGCGCGACGAGACGAACCACTTCGCCGACATCCTGCTCCCCGAGGCCGGTGACCTCGAGAGCCTGCAATTGATCCGCATCGGCGGCACCAAGTACGTCGAGCAGTTCTGGACCCACGCCGGCTTCGCGCTGCGCCAGCCGGCCGTCGAGCCGCAGGGCGACGTGCGCGACTTCTCCGACATCGCCACCGAGCTCGCGAAGCGCTGCGGGCTCACGTCCGAGTACGTCAATGCGATCAACCGCGGCGTGGCCTGTCTGCCGCTCAAGGTTGCCGGGCACGACTTCTCGCTGCCCACCTCGCGCGAACCGACGTGCGAGGAGGTGTGGGACGCCATCTGCAAGGCCGCGAGCGCGGAGGTGAGCGAGGGCCGCGAGGTCCATGGCCTCGACTGGTGGCGCGAGCACGGCACGATGACGCACCCCTATTCGCAGGTCGAGTGGTACCTCTACCCGACGCTCGACCGCATGAGCCTGCGCTTCGAGCTGCCCTACCAGGAGCGGCTGCAGCGCGTCGGCGCGGAGTTGGGGCGCCGCCTGCACGAGCACGACATGCATTGGTGGGATCACCAGCTCGAGGAGTACCAGGCCCTGCCCCGATGGCACGACTTTCCCGGCCTGTGGGACGAGGCGCTGCGCGACGCGGGATGCGAGCCGGCCGACTATCCGCTGTGGCTGCTCACCGCGCGCAGCATGCAGTACGCGTGGGGCGGCAACATGGCGATGCAGCTCATGAAGGAGGTGGCCGACAACATCTCCGGTCATCGCGGCGTGATCGTCAACGCCGCGACCGCGCGCCGGCTGGGCATCGAGGACGGCGACGAGATCGAGCTGTCCGTGCCGCATCGCACCACGCGCGGGCGCGCCGTCGTGCGCGAGGGCATCCGCCCCGACACGCTGCTCGCAATCGGCCAATTCGAGCACTGGGTCACGCCGTTCGCGAAGGACTTCGGCATGGCAAGCCTGAACTCGCTCGCGACGATGTCGCTGGAGCAGACCGACGCCACCGGCTCGGGCGCCGACATCGTGCGGGTGAAGATCGGCAAGGCAAGGAGCCTGCTATGACGCGCTGGGCCATGGTCGCGGACCTGCGGCGCTGCGTCGGCTGCCAGACCTGCACCGCGTCGTGCAAGCACGCCAACGCGACGCCCCCGGGCGTGCAGTGGCGGCGGGTGCTGGACATCGAGGTGGGCGAGTACCCCGACGTGCAGCGCGCCTTCGTTCCGGTCGGCTGCCAGCACTGCGACGAGCCGGCCTGCCTGCCGGTGTGCCCGACGGGCGCGACCTACAAGCGCGCCGACGGCATCGTCGGGATC
>DASSIC010000273.1:0-3496 GCA_035692325.1 Gemmatimonadaceae bacterium
GCGAGCTCCGCGCTCTGATTGTAGCCGCGCTCGCGCCGTCGTGCTGCGGCGAGCGGGACCGGAACGAGCGCGGCACGCTCGCGCTCCACGTCGTCCGGAAAGCGCAGCGGCGCCATGCGCCGCGCCATCGCCGGCGCCACGGCGCGCCACCCTTCGTACTTGAGCGCATGCACGATGGACTCGGCCGCCCCCCCGGGGATCGCGTACGCCGAGCGCACCGCGCGAACGAAGGGGGGCAGCAGCTCGCACCAGGGACACGCTGCCGCGGCGCGCCGCCGAAGATCGATCGGGTGTCCGCACCGGTCGCAGCGCGGATGTGGAAGGGGCTGGGCGCGGAGCCAGCAAAGCCCGCAGATCAGCCCGTCGTCCAGCGGGCCGAGAGGGCGCGTGCACACGACGCACATGCGGGGCAGAAGGAGATCGAGCAGCGCGCTTCCGCCGCGCCGCAGCGCGGGGACCAGCCCACTCAATGCATGGCTTTCCACATCGCGGCGCGATCGGGCTCGATCCCGAACCAGCGCTCGAACGCGAGCGCTCCCTGCTCCACGAGCATGCCCATGCCGTCGGCGGCGCGATGCCCCGCCTCGCGCGCCGCGGTCACCCATGCCGTCTCCCCGGCGCGATACACGAGATCGAACACGGCCGCGCCGCGTGGCAGCAGCGCCACGGGAGCTGGATGCTCTCGATCGCGCATCCCGACCGGCGTGGTGTTCACCACGAGCGTCGCGTCGCGCAGCGCGACCTCCAGCGACGCCGCCGGCGAGGCAACCGAGGGAAAGCGGGCGGCGAGACGTTCGGCGCGTGCCATGTGCCGATTGTAGATCGCGACGCGCGCATCGCCCCATCGTTCCGCCGCGGCCAGCACCGCCGCCGCGCCACCGCCGGCGCCGATCAGCGCGACGCGGGCCGAGCGGACGTCGCCGCCGAGCAGCGCGCGCACCGTCTGATCGAGCCCGCCGACGTCGGTGTTGTCGCCGACGAGCCGCCCGTCCTCGTGCCAGAAGGTGTTCACCGCGCCCACCCGCTCGGCGAGTGGCGTGAGCCGCGCGCAGCGTGCGGCGACCGATTCCTTGTGGGGAATCGTGACGTTGCCCGCCGCATGTTCTCGCGCGAGCGAACGCAGGGTTTCGTCGAGGTCCGCGGGAGCGACGTCCATCGCCTCATAGACCAGCGCCAGCCCTGCCGATCGAAGCGCGGCGTTCTGGATGCGCGGCGAAATGGAGTGCGCGACCGGATGGCCCAGCAGGACGAGCCGCGGCGGACGATCGATCATCGCGCCAGCGCGCGAGGATTCACTCCGCGTTCGGCAGCCGGCCCGCCGCGAGATGGTCGAACACGCGACGGATCTCGGTCTCGAGCTCGTCGGCGGTAGCGCGGTAGACGTCGAGCTCCGCGCCCATCGGGTCGCTGATCGCGCGGCCGCTGCTGTTGTGCTGCGGATAGGCCGTGAGCAGATACGCCTTGTCGCCCGCCCCCAGCGCTTCGACCCGCTCGAGATGGTGAGGGCCCATGGTGAAGATCAGATCGCTCGACTCCACGATCGCGCGCGTGAGCTGCTGCGAATGATGGCTGCCGAGGTCGAGCCGACGCTCCAGTCCGACGAGCAGCGCGCCGTCCGACGCCGCCGCGCCATCCCACGCGCTCGTGCCCGCGCTCGCGACCTCGATGTCCGGCAGCCCCCGTTCGATCGCCACCTTGCGGGCGATCGCCTCGGCGAGCGGGCTGCGACAGGTGTTGCCCGTGCAGACGAAGAGGAGCTTCATGGCCGTCAGGCGTCTCCGATGAGCCGAGGAGCGATCTCGCGCAACCGCGCGGCCGGAATCGCTCCGGGACGGATCACACGAGGCGCGCGCAGCGTGCAGTCCACGACCGTGGAGGGCTGCGAGGGCTTGAGCGTGCCGCCGTCCAGCAGCCGTAGCGCGCCGCGCGCGAGCGCGTCACCCCACTGCTGTCGAATCTCGCCCGCGGACGTGGCGGGGGGAACCCCTGGCCGATTGGCACTGGTGGAGGTGATCGCGTCCCCGTGCGCGCGGATGAGCCGCTGCAGCGACGGGTGCGACGTCCAGCGAACCGCGATGCCCCCCTCCGGTCCACGCAGCGCCTCGGGCACGCGCTTCTCGCCGCCGGGCAGCACCAGGGTGAGCGGACCGGGCCAGAATCGCGCAGCGAGGTTCGTCGCGAAGCTCGGGAGATGCAGATGGAGCTTCTCCAGCATGTCGCTGCCGGCGATGAGCAGGAGGAATGGCTTTCCCTTCGGGCGCCCCTTGAGCCGGATCAGTGAGTCGACGGAGTCGCGGTCGATGCCGCCGCCGAAACCGTAGACCGTCTCCGTGGGGTAGGCGAGCACGCGCCGCAGCTCCATCTGCTCGAGCGCGGGGCGGATCGCCGCCGTCACCTCCTCGGGCGACCAGAACGGAATGCCCATCGACGTGTCGCCGGTCATTCGTCGCTCGCGAACAGGGCGTCGACACGGGCGAAGTCCGCCGCTTCCGTCACCTTGAGCGCGCGCTCGCTGCCGCGCACGACGTACACCGGTACGCCGAGGCGCTCCAGCAGTGCGGCATCGTCGGTGGCGCTCACGCGCTCCTTCAGTGCGCGGCGATGGGCGTCGACGATCACCTGGCGCGGAAAGCCCTGCGGCGTCTGCGCGCGCCAGAGCTGCTCGCGATCCACCGTGCGCGTGATGCGTCCGGAATCGTCCACCTCCTTGAGCGTGTCGACCACCGGCAGCGCGGCGACGACGCTCTTCCCCTCGCGCACCGCGGTCACGACGCGATCGATCGTCGCGGCGCCGACGAGTGGCCGCGCGGCGTCGTGCACGAGCACGATCTGCGCCTCGTCCGGCAGATCGTCCAGGCCATTCGCCACGCTCTCGCTCCGCGTGCGGCCGCCGAGTGAAACGAGCAGGCGATCGACGTCGCACTGGAAGAGCCAGGGGGGCGGATCGCCGGCGTAGCGCTGCGGCAGCACGACGACGACCATGCCGACGTCGGGGCGCTGCATGAAGGCCTGCACGCTGTGCAGCAGCATGGGCTTGCCGGCCACCCAGCGAAACTGCTTGAGCTCCTCGCCGCCGACGCGCGTGCCGCTCCCGCCCGCGACGATCACGACACCGACATCTCGTATGAGCGCGCGCGAGTCCCGGGACGCCGCGCGCGAAGGGTCGAGCGTCGCTTCACCCTGACTCATGCAAACACCCGCTCGAACAGGTCGGCGATCGTGCGCACGCCCACCGCGCGCAGCCCCTTCGGGATTCGCTTCGGCACCGCACGTTCGGCGAGATACGCCGTCGTCATCCCCATGTTCGCCGCCTCCGCGAGCCGTCGTTCGGCCTGGGACACGGGGCGGATCTCACCCCCGAGGCCCACCTCCCCCACGAACACCGCCTCGTGCGGCAGCGCGCGGTCGTACACGCTCGACGCCAGCGCGACCGCCACCGCCAGGTCACCGGCCGGCTCCGAGAGCCGCACGCCGCCGACGACGTTGAGGAAGACGT
>DASSIC010000274.1:0-19773 GCA_035692325.1 Gemmatimonadaceae bacterium
CAGCTCCAGACGGCACAGGAGTTTCGCGATCTCATCGTGACCTACCGCGGCGGAGCACCGGTACACCTCTCCGACCTCGGCCGCGTCACCGACGACGTCCAGAACAACAAGACCGCGAGCTGGTATGGATCGTCGCGATCGATCGTGCTCGCCATCCAGCGGCAGCCCGGTACGAACACCGTGGCGGTCGCGGAGCGGGTGAAGGCGGCGCTGGCCCGCGTGCAGGGCGACATCCCGCCATCGGTGAAGGTGTCGGTCCTCTACGATCGCTCCACGACGATCGAGGAGTCGGTCCACGACGTGACCTTCACGCTCGAGATCACCCTCGTGCTCGTCGTGCTGGTGATCTTCCTCTTCCTGCGCAACCTGTCCGCGACCGTCATCCCGAGCCTCGCGCTGCCGATGTCCATCATCGGCACCTTCTCGGTGATGTACCTGCTGAACTACAGCCTGGACAACCTGTCGCTGATGGCACTCACCCTCGCTGTCGGGTTCGTCGTCGACGACGCGATCGTGATGCTCGAGAACATCGTCCGACACCTGGAGATGGGAAAGCCGCGCATGCAAGCGGCGCTCGACGGCGCGGCGGAAGTGGGGTTCACCATCCTCTCGATGACCTTCTCGCTCGCCGCCGTGTTCATTCCGGTGCTCTTCATGGGCGGGATCATCGGCAAGCTGTTTCACGAGTTCGCCGTCACGATCGGTGTCGCGATCCTCGTCTCGGGTGTCGTGTCCCTGACGCTCACGCCGATGCTGAGCAGCCGCTTCCTGCGCTCGTCGCACGGCAGGGAGCAGGGGAGGTTCTACCAGACCACCGAGCGGCTCTACGAGCGCTGGCTGCACGGATACGAGCGGAGCCTGGCGTGGGTGATGGCCCGCCGCCGCGCGACGCTCATTTTCTCCGCGGTCATCCTCGTGCTCACCGGCGTGCTCTTCGTCGTCGCCCCCAAGGGGCTGTTCCCCACCGACGACACCGGCCAGCTCCTCGGCACCACGGAAGCGGCCGAGGGCGTCTCCTTCGACGCACTCGTGGAGCACCAGCAGGTGATCGCTGCCGCGATCGCGAAGCATCCGGACGTCCGCTCCGTCACCTCGTCGGTCGGCACGACCGCCGCAGCTAATCAGGGCCAGCTCACGATCGACCTCAAGCCGCTTTCCGAGCGCAAGAAGAGCGCGGCCGAGATCGCGCGCGAGCTCACGCAGCTGTCGCTGGAGACGCCGGACATCACCCTGTTCGTGCAGAACCCGCCCGCCATCTCCATCGGCGGGCTCGCGTCCAAGAGCCTCTATCAGTACACCCTGCTCAGCGGCGACATCGAGACCCTCAATCGCGCCGCCCGCGCGCTGGAGACGCGGCTGCGGCAGCTCCCGGAGCTGGCCAACGTCACGAGTGATCTGCTGATCGAGAATCCGCAGGTCACGGTGGACATCAATCGCGAGCGCGCGGGACAGCTCGGCGTGTCGGCGTCGGAGATCGAGAACACGCTCTACAACGCCTTCGGGCAGAAGCAGGTCTCCACCATCTATACCTCGTCGAACAACTACTGGGTGGTGATGGAGCTGCTGCCGCAGTTCCAGCAGGACGTCCGCTCGCTCGGCATGCTCTGGGTGCGATCCACGCAGGGGAAGGTCGTGCCGCTCAGCACCGTCGCCGACTTCCGGCTCGGCGTCGGCCCCGTGACGGTGAACCACTCGGGACAGCTCCCCGCGGTGACCGTCTCGTTCGACCTCGCTCCTGGCGTCTCATTGGGCTCTGCCCTGGGCGAGGTACGACGTGAGGCGAAGGAGGTGCTACCCCCCTCCGTCGTCGGTCAGTTCGCGGGAACCGCCGAAGCGTTCCTCAGCACGCAGCAGGGGCTCGTCGTGCTGCTCGTGCTCGCCGTGTTCGTCATCTACGTCATCCTGGGCGTGCTGTACGAGAGCTTCATCCACCCCATCACGATCCTGTCGGGCCTCCCCTTCGCCGCCTTCGGCGCGCTCGTGACGCTGATGCTGTTCGGCCTCGACCTCGACGTCTATGGTTTCGTCGGGATGATCATGCTCATCGGCATCGTGGAGAAGAACGCGATCATGATGATCGACTTCGCCCTCGACGTGCAGCGTGATCGGCAGATGGCGCCGGCCGACGCCATCGTCGAAGCGGCGAGCGTGCGCTTCCGCCCCATCATGATGACGACGATGGCGGCGCTCATGGGTGCGTTGCCGATCGCCATCGGCTGGGGCGCCGGCGCGGCCGCCCGACGCCCACTCGGCGTCGCCGTCGTCGGTGGGCTCGCCTTCTCGCAGGTCGTCACCCTCTACGTGACGCCCGTGTTCTACACCTATCTGGACGAGCTGCAGACCTGGTTCGCCAGCCGCGGCAAGCGCGCCTCGAAGCGGGCTCCATCCGCGCTCTCGCCGGAGCCGGCGAGCGACTAGGTGATGACGGCTCGCCGCTGACGGCGCCGCGCATCGAAGCTCGTGAACGCCTTCCACGTTCCGATCAACCACACCGTGCCGATCAACATCCCGCCGATCAGATCCGTCGGCCAGTGCACGGAGAGATACAGGCGCGAGTAGAAGGTGAAGATCACGACCGCGGCGGCGACGAAGAAAGGCCAGATCCAGCCGCGCGAGCGCCGCAGCATCATGGCCGCGGTAAAGTAGAGCGCCGTCGTGAGGATGAGGTGCCCGCTCGGATACGACGCCCAGTTGTACATCCCGCGCAGCGGAAAGAGGCGCGGACGGTCGCGGTCCAGCAGGTACTTCATCGTCGGGTTGAGCGAGAGCGACCCGATCGACACCACCAGCAGGTGCACGGCGGTCAGCGGCGTGTGCTTGATGCGCCAGAGCCACAGCCCCACCGCGATCATCAGCGGCAGGATGACCAGGTTCGTGCCGAGCATCGGCGACGCGAGCATCGCCTGGTCCAGCCAGTGCGGCAACGTCTGCGCATGGAAGTGGCGCAGCCAGCTGCGCTCCCATCCGGCGCCTCCGTCCCACCAGTGCGTGCCCTTCAGGCCGTAACCGAAGCCGATCCCGATTGCCCAGGCGGCGACGTACGCCATCGCGATGCCCGTGATCAGTCGTGTGCGCGCGCCCCCGCGTGGGATGGCGCCGAGGACCTCAGCCCGCAGTGGGAGGCGCTCCCGCACCACCGCCGATCCACTTCCGCACCTCGGCCACCACGGCGCGCGGCTCGATCGGCTTCGCCAGATACGAGGTGAAGCCCACCGCCGTCGCCCGCTCGCGATCGTCGGCCAGGGCGTGCGCCGTCAGGGCAATGATCGGGATGTCGCGCGTGATCGGATCCTGACGCAGGATCTTCGTCGCCTCCCATCCGTCGATCTCCGGGATCGAAATGTCCATCAGGATGAGATCCGGGCGCACGCTGCGCGCGAGCGCGACCGCCTGTGCGCCATCGAGCGCTTCCACCACCTCGTAGCCGGTGTGGCGCAGCACCGTGGAGTAGATGATCCGGTTGTCCTCATTGTCCTCCACGAGAAGGAGGGTCAGACCGACCGGCGACGAGGGTTCCACGGTGGGGGGCGAGAGGGAAGCGAACGGTGACGGAGCGCACAGTCGCAAGGCTGATGCCCAACGTCGAGCGCGCCATCCTACCAATGCGGAGACCGCTAGCGCCGTTCCATCGCCGCGATCTTTCCCAACCGCCGTCGATGCCGCTCGGCGCCCGAGAACCGCGCTGCCAGGAAGTCGCGCACGAGCTCCGCGGCCAGCTCCACCCCGATCACGCGCGCTCCCAGGCAGAGGATGTTCATGTTGTCGTCCTCCACCCCCTGTCGCGCCGAGAAGCTGTCGTGACACATCGAGGCGCGAATGCCGAGGACCTTGTTGGCGGCGATTCCGGCGCCGACGCCACTTCCGCATACCAGGATGCCGCGTTCGGCCCGTCCGGAGGTGATCGCGGCCGCGACCGCCGCCGCTGCATCCGGATAGTCGTCACCCGGCACGGGTTCGGTGGTGCCGCAGTCCACCAGCTCATGCCCGGCGGCCGCCAGCTCGTCGAGTACACGAGCGCGGAGCGGCCAGCCGGCATGATCCGCCGCGAACGCCACCCTCATCATCGTGCGCCCACGGCCGGCGCAGCCGTCGCGTAGGTCCACACGAGCCGCGAAATGTCGGCGATCAGCGCCCGCGCGGTCGCCTCCTGGGGAATCTTGCGCGTCAGGACGACCAGCACGTACGGCGCGCGGCCAGGCGGATACACGATCGCGGCGTCGTGAAGTGTCGCCGTGATCGAGCCGGTCTTGTGCGCCACCGGCGTGCCGGGAGGAACGCCCGCCGGGATTTCGCCATTGAACTCCTGTCGCAACAGGATCTGCTTCATCAACTGCGCCGACTCGGCGCTGAGCGCTTCGTTGAGCTCGATGCGCCGGAGCAGCACGGCGAGGTCGGCGGACGTCGTCGTGTTGTTCATCCCGGCGGCGTACGCCTTGTTGTCCTCGACGCCGCGCAGGACACGGATGTGTGTCGCGCCCAGGGTATGCGCCGACGCGTTGGCGCGATCCGCCCCGACGAGCGCAATCAGCGCATTGGTCGCGAGGTTGGACGACCGCACGATCATCCGTTCGAGCAGCTCCCGCACCGGCACGCGCTGTCCGACGCGAGTGTACATCAGCGAATCGCTGTCGTCGCCGGCGTCGAGCGAATAGGGCGAGCCGTCGGCGATCGAGTGGAACTGGTTGACCAGCAGGATACCTTGGTCCAGCCCCAGGCGTCCTGCCTCCGTCGCACGCAGTACCTCGATCATCACCGGGATCTTCATCGTGCTCGCCGCGTGGAAGTCCACGTCGGCGCCGATGTCCAGGGAATCCCCTGTCGCGAGATCACGATAGCTGACTGCGACTTCGGCTCCCGGCACCGCCTGGATTCGTGCCCCCACCTGGGCCGCGAGCGTCGGAAGGGGAGGGCGTTGCGCCCCCGCTGAGACCGTGACCCAGGTCACGGCCAGGAGGCCGATTGCGCGGCGGCGCAGGGTAGCTGGCATGACGGCCGAATATATCCCGCGGCCGGAATGAGGAAAGCTAGCGAACGTTACCGTTTGTGATTTGAGTCGTTATCCAACGCGGGCGATGACGCCCCTTCACCCGTTTCTCTCGGCCCTCCGACCCTCCCCGAGATGCCTCCGATGCCCGAACGCGAGGCCGGCGCCCCCCGCGTCGCCAGCAGCACTGTCGTACGGCGCGAGCGCCTCCGGTTCACCGGCTTCTCCCTCGAGCGTTCTCCGTCGGGCCGCGTCTCCTGCCAGGTGACCCTCGAGTTCTCTCCCGGCGAATCCATCACCGGGCGGGCGGAAGGACAGGCCAGCCCCGCCGGCGACAGCCGGCTCGGCGCCGAAGCGGCCATCCGGGCGCTGGAAGCGTTTACCGAGCGTGCCATCACCTTCGAGCTGGTGGGGGTGAAGGTCGTGCGTGCCTTCGACGCCAACGTCGTCATCACCTCGCTGATACAGCGCGGCGACGACGGTCCCGACCGGCTTCTGGGATGCTACCTGGCGGACGGGGACATGGTCCGCGGCGCCGCCCTCGCGGTGCTGAACGCGACGAACCGCATCCTCGGCAACTACATTACCGCGCGCTGATTCTCGCCCCTTACTTCGGGGGGCGGGAAATCGTCTTACCAGCATCGGACGGTGCCGAGCAGGGGCCGCCCGACGTCGTCTGTTCTCGCCATCCGTCCGCGACTTTCTCGCGCTGCCGCCACGCTCCTCCCGCCGGCCGGCGCCGTTACCGGAGACCGCTGTTGCGACCATCGTCGACGTTCCTCGGCACACTCGTGCTGGTTGGATGCCTCCTGCCTCCGGCTTCCCTGCTGGCACAGTCGCCGACCCACGCCGCGCAGAGCCCGGGCGCGCTGGATCCCGCGATGCGGCCCACGGTCATTCCCGCCGGTGCCCCGAAGGATGCCGTGCATCAGCCGTCGGTGTCGCGCACCGAGGTATCGCGTCGCGCGGTCGAGGTGTTCGGCGACTCGCTGATCCTGCTCACGCCCCCCGTCATCGACTCGACCGCCGAAGCCGAGCCGACCTGGGACATGGACGTGCGGACCTACGAGACGCAGGAGCGCGTCGCGCACTACGTCACGATGTTCACCGGCCGCTCGAAGGATCGCATCGCGGCCCAGCTCGAGAAGGGCACGCGCTACGAGCCGATGATCCGCGCGAAGATGAAGGCGGGCGGGCTGCCGGAGGACATGTACTATCTGGCGTTGATCGAGAGCGGCTTCGACAACAACGCCTACTCGAAGGCCGCCGCCGTGGGCATGTGGCAGTTCATGACGTCCACCGCGCGCGGAATGGGGATGCGCGTCGACTGGTGGGTGGATGAGCGGCGCGACCCGGTGAAGTCCACCTGGGCGGCGGTGCGCTTCATCAAGGGGATGCGGGATCAGTTCGGCTCCCTCTACCTCGCCGCGGCGGCGTACAATGGCGGGCCGGGACGCGTGGCGCGCGGGCTCGCCCGCTACGCCGACGACCTGGAGAACACCAAGGGCGACGACGCATTCTTCGTCCTCGCCGAAAAGGACTACCTGCACAGCGAGACGCGGGAGTACGTCCCGCAGCTCATCGCGGCGGCGCTGATCGCGAAGGAGCCCAAGCGCTACGGCATGACGCTGCACCCCCGCGAGCCGTTCGCGTACGATTCCGTGAGGGTGCCCGCGAGCACGCCGCTGGTGGCGATCGCCAAGGCCGCGAACAGCTCCATCCCCGAGATCCGCGACCTCAACCCGCATCTGCTGCGCGGCATGACTCCGCCGCGAACCAGCTTCCTCGTGCGCATCCCGCCCGGAAGCGGTGCGACCTTCGACAGCCTCTTCGACGCCATCCCCAAGGCGGCGAAGGTGGCGACTCGGGTCGTCGAATCGAAGAAGGGAGACACGGTCGATCGGCTCGCCGAGAAGAACCGCATCTCGTCGCGGTCGCTGCTCGCCTTCAATCCCAACATCCGTCGTCTCAAGCCCAGCGGGCGGCTGGTACCGGGGCAGGCGATCCTCGTCCCGAGCCCGTCCGTCGCGTCTGCCGCCCTGGACGTGCCGGATCCGTCCATCGAGAAGTACGCCGGCGGCAGCAAGCGGCTGAAGGTCCACACCGTGAAGCGCGGCGAGACCGTTCGCTCGATCGCCCGGAAGTACGACACGACCCCGGAGCGCATCATGAAGCTCAACGGGATGCGGAAGGCCGTCATCTTCCCCGGCCAGAGCATCGTCGTCTCGTCCAAGGGCGGGCGCACGACGTCGACCAAGGCCAGCCGCACCTCGCGGAAGAAGCGCTAGCAGCGAGTGGCATGAACGACGACGGGCGCCGGCAGATGCCGGCGCCCGTTCGCGTTTCTGTCGTGGGGTTGCCCGGAGCGCTCTCGCGGCCCCGTTATTCCACCGTTCCCTTGCCCCGATAGCCCTTCGTCAGGATCCGGTCGTAGCCGTTGGACGGGTTGTCACCCTCGGCACGCGCCTTCTCCACCGCCACCGGCCCACGGTTGTACACGAGCAGCGCCAGGTTCACGTCGCCCTTGTACTCCTTCACGAGCCCGCGAAGGTAGCGGAAGCCGACCCGAAGGTTCGTGTTGGGGTCGTACAGACCCTCGGCGGTGATCCCCTTTACATAGTATCGCGCCGTGGCCGGCATGACCTGGGTCAGGCCGATCGCCCCGACGTGACTCGTCGCGTGCGGGTTGAAATCGCTCTCCAGCTTGACCAGACGGAAGGCAAGCTCGGGATCGATCCCTTCGGCCGACGCCACGTCCAGAATGTTGGTGGCCAGATCGGCGCGAATGCCGTACTGCGTCGAGTACCCGATGATCTTGTTCGCCCGGTCGAGCTGCATGTGGGCCAGGTCGAGCTCTCCGCGCGCCGAGTCGAGCTGCGAGGCGAGGCTGCGATCGGTGCTGAGGTTCAGCCGGAAGCTGCTCTTGGCCGGGACCGGCGCCGCGATGGCGTCGGTGGAGACCGGCTTCCGGTTCCCCAGGAGAAAGGCACTCGCGCTGAAGAAGCTCACGGCGAGAACCGTCTGACGAACACGGGTCCGGCGCCGCTGGGCATCTCCGCGGTGCACGTACGTGCCGCGTAGATTTTTCATAAGTTGAACCCTGGTAAAGGGTTAGCTACTTCTGTCCAGCTCGCTGCTTCTACACGTTACAGGGCAACGGGCATGCCATCAAGCCCTTGCGTACGGGCCGCGAACACCACCCGTCTTTTCGGCCAACGATATATCGTTGAGCACCATGGACTTATCCATTGCCTTGGCCATGTCGTACACCGTGAGCAGTGCAATGGTTGCGCCCGCTAGCGCCTCCATTTCCACCCCCGTCCGGCCAACCGTGCGTACGGTCGCTTCCACACGGACCCCCGGCAGGGCGGGGTCCGGTGTGAGGGAAATCGCGACGTCCGTGAGGGGCAACGGGTGACACAGGGGAATCAGGTCGGCGGTCCGCTTCGCCGCCATGATCCCCGCCACACGCGCGACGCCAAGTACGTCACCTTTGGCAATCGAGTTGTCGACGATGGCGGCAAGGGTGGCCGGGCTCATCGTGATCTGTCCTGTCGCGCGCGCCATTCGCGCCGTCTCCGGCTTGGCGCCCACGTCCACCATCCGGGCAGTGCCGTCAGCCGCCACATGGGACAGGCTGGCGGGGGAATCGGGAGTCATGCGAGGTACGATTCGAGTTGGCGGAGCAGCTCGCTGGTGATGAGCTGAGGATTCACGTTGCCCGTAGCCCGCTCCTTCGCCTGCTCGACACAGTCGATCGCGCGGGCGGCAGCGCTGGCGCCCCGCGCGTTGCCGCGCTCGGCCGCCGCGCGAACGCGGTCATGAAGCAGGGTGGTCAAGGCATCGAGAGAGGTGCTGAACGCGCCCCGTGCCTTGCTCGATCCCTGTACCAGCGCCGTCTTCATCTGCTCCCGGCGATCTCGGTTGCTCGCCGCGTCCAGCATCCGTCGCGCGCGCGAGAGGGCGTCGCCCCACTCGGCGCCGCCGAGCAGCGTCCCCGGCGCACCACCGGCAAGGCGCACCTGCTCGGCGACGTTCCGGGGCCCACCGGCGGCGAGCACGGCAGCCTGCATCGCGGGCTCGGCGAGCACCGCCTTCGCGTCTTCAGACCCCAGCGCCGGCACTCGCACCGCGACGAGACGGGACCGAATCGTCGGGATCAGCGCGCCCGGCTCGCTCGTGGTGAGAACGATCGTCGCTCGCGAGGGCGGCTCCTCGAGCAGCTTCAGGAACGCGCCGGCGGCTTCCTCGGCGCCGTCCCGCAATACCATCCGCTCCGCTTCACCGAGGATGTAGACCTTCCGTTGCGCGAGGGCGGGCGCCATGGACGCCGATTGCACGATCGCCCGGATGGTCGAGACGAAGATTCCCTCTTCTGGCGGTGGAGGAGCATACGCGCCGGTGGCTACCCGCTCCCCGATCGCTTCACGGAAGTCGTCTTCGATCTTGGCCGGCGAGGCGTCTCCATCCTTCAGTCGAGGGCGCGGAAAGTACCAGTGGAGATCCGGATGGGTACCGGCCAGCGCATAGCGACAATGCTGGCAGCTTCCACATGGGCGTGGCTCCGGCCCCGAGCATAACAGCCGCTGTCCGAGCCAGAGGGCCAGCCGCTGCTTTCCAACCCCAAGTGGGCCGTGCAGCAGCAGCGACCCGGGCAGACTGTCGCGCCGAATGGCGTCGTCGAACCGCGCACGCAGAGGCGCGTGGCCGTGGAGGGGGAGGAGGGGCACGGCTGGAAGGTATGCCGGTGGGCCGACGACCGGGAAGCCCGACGGCCCGAAAGGCGGGAGGCGCGGAGGCGATCAACGACATCACTCCCTCGGCACCGGTGATCTTCGGCACAAATCATGACCCAACTGCAAGCGGCCAATCAGCGGAGGAGATGATGGAAGCTGGACTGAAAGGACGGCGGGTCGCGATTCTCGCCACCGACGGTGTGGAGCAGGTGGAGCTGGAGGAGCCGCGCAAGGCACTCGACGAGGCAGGTGCGCTCACCCATCTCATCGCGCTCGAGGAAGGTTCGATCCAGGCGATGAATCACGACGAGAAGGGAGCGCGCATTCCGGTCGATCGCACGATCGCCGATGCGCGGCCGAGCGAGTATGATGCGTTGCTCCTTCCGGGCGGTGTGGCGAACCCGGATCAACTGCGCATGGATCAGCGAGCCGTGCAGTTCGTGCGCGAGTTCATGTTGTCGGAGAAGCCGGTTGCGGCGATCTGCCACGCTCCATGGCTGCTCGTGGAAGCGAACGCGGTGGCGGGGCGTACGCTCACGTCATGGCCGAGCCTGCAGACGGACATCAGGAACGCGGGCGGTGAGTGGGTGGACGAGAAGGTTCGGATCGATGATCGTCTCATCACGAGCCGCAAGCCGGCCGACCTGCCCGAGTTTTGTCAGGCGATCGTGCGGGAGTTCGCGAGCGCGATCGAGGTGACGGAGCGTCTGGATCTGGTTGGAGAGCAGAGCTTCCCGGCGAGCGATCCTCCACCTGGTCCGTCGGCGATCGGCGGCGAGGGCGCGGCGCGGACGTAGGAACCGGTAGCCCGGCGGCTGATCGAGGCCGCCGGGCGACGATCGCTTTGTGGTGTAAAGCACTTGACAGCGCGGTCCATTTTCGTCATTCTCCCACCATGACGCGCGTGCTTCCACTTCGCCCGCCCGAGCCGCCCGAGATGCAGGCGCGGGCGATGGACAATCTTCGCTTCATTCGAGAGACGATGGCCGCGGCGGCGACGTTCACCGCCGTGTCGGGCTGGGGCACCATGCTCATCGGCGTCACGGCGCTCGTCGCCACCGCCCTCGCGGCGCTCACCGGCAGCACCACGCGCTGGGTCTTCATCTGGATGTGCGAGGCGGGAATCTCCGTCGGCATCTCCGTGTACACGATGACGCTGAAGGCGCGCGCGAACGGGTTGCCGCTCTGGTCGGAGCCGGCGCGCAAGATCGTCTTCAGCTTCGCCCCCCCGCTGGCGGTCGGTGCGCTGCTCACACTCGTGTGCTACGAGCACCAGCTGCTCGCGCTGCTCCCGGGGGTGTGGATGCTGTTGTACGGAGTGGGGGTCGTCGCCGCCGGGACATTCTCCGTGCGCATCGTGCCGGTGATGGGCGTGGCGTTCATGGCAGTGGGCACGGTGGCGCTGTTCGCGCCACCCTCATGGACGACGGCCTGCATGGCCGCGGGATTCGGCGGACTGCATCTCTTCTTCGGCGCGCTCATCGCGCGGAGGCATGGTGGCTAAGCACGGAGCAGCAAAGCATCAGTCGGACGGCACGGACGACCGAGTGCGCGGCAGTCGCGCGCTGCGCTCGGTGGACGGCGGTGACGTGTCCCGCAATGCCGGCGAGGCGGAAGGCGCGCTGGCGCTGGACCGCCTCATTCACGAACGCATGCGTCTCGGGATCGTCAGCGCGCTCGCCGTCAACGACACGCTCACCTTCAACGACCTCAAGCGGTTGATGCACACGACCGACGGCAATCTCAGCGTCCACGCGCGCAAGCTCGAGGACGCGGCGTACATCACCTGCTCGAAATCGTTCGAAGGGCGGGTTCCCAAGACGGAATACCGGCTCACCGCCGCTGGGCGGCGCGCGCTGGAGCGCTACCTGAACCACATGGAAGCGCTGATCCGCGCCACGCGGGAGCGCTGAGCCGGCGATGACGAAGCCACGACACGCCGGAGCGCCCGCTGCGCCCCAGAGCTACGACGGCCCGCACCTCGCCATCATCATGGACGGCAACGGGCGCTGGGCTACCGCGCATGGCCTGGCCCGTTCCGCTGGACACGAAGCGGGGTTGCGCACGGCGCGCAACATCGTCGAAGCGGCGGTCCGCGAAGGCGTCGGTACGCTGACGCTCTATGCCTTCTCCTCGGACAACTGGAAGCGCCCGGGGGCCGAGGTCACGGCGCTCATGCGCCTGTTCCGCCGGGCGCTGCTCGGCGAGGCGAAGCGCTGTCTCGAGAACGGCGTGCGCCTCACCATCCTCGGCCGCCGAGACCGTCTGCCCTCGTCGCTGCGCCATACCGTAGAACAGGTGGAAGCGCTCACGTCGACCGGTTCGCGCATGCATCTGCGCGTGGCCGTGGACTACTCCGCGCGCGATGCGGTGCTGCGCGCCGCGGCAGCGATGCCCGGCGACGCCATGACCCGCGAAGGGTTCTCCCAGCTGCTGGCGCGGGTGGACCATGATCGGCTTCCAGCCCGCGACGTCGATCTCGTGGTGCGGACCGGCGGCGAGCAGCGGCTCAGCGACTTCCTCCTGTGGGAGTGCGCATATGCCGAGCTGCTGTTCGTGAAGAAGATGTGGCCGGAGTTCACCGCCGACGACCTGTCCGAAGCGCTCGAGGATTTCCGGAGCCGCAACCGCCGGTTCGGCCTGGCCCCCGAGCAGGTCGCTTCGTGAGAGCGACTTAATCGCACGCGGCGCGCCGTGAACATCTGGCGCACCGCGGCCGATACCTGTTGGCGAGACCCTTCCACTCGCCAACCCGCATGCCCTCTGAAACGCGCGTGCTCGTACTGGACGCCGACGAGGCGCGCGCCAGATCACTCGTCGAGCTGCTCGGCCCCGCTGGCTTCGTGGCATCGTCACAGCAGCTCGGCATCGCTCCGAATGGCGTTGCCGACGTCGTCCTGCTCTCGACGAACGCCATCGAGCCGGGAACGGTCGCGCGCGTTGCGGCCGCCCTTCCCGACGCCGATCTCCTGGTGCTCGCCCAGTACCGCCCGCAGCCAATGGCGCACCAGGCGATGCGCGCCGGCGCGTGCGACGTCGTAGAGCGTACTGCCGGCCCGGATGTGCTGCTCGCGGCGATAGAGCGGGCGGCAGCGAACGGGCGAAATCGGCGCGAGCTCGCCGCGCTGCGCGCGCGCGTGGGAGACGAGGCGCGCCTTGCTCTGGTCGGGCAGTCTCCCGGCATGTCACTGGTGCGTGAGCTGGTGGGGCGTGCCGCTGGCTCGCGACGGATGGTACTGGTGACGGGTGAAGCGGGAACCGGCAAGAGCACGGTCGCGCGTCTGGTGCACGCGCTGTCGGACCGCGCCGCACAACCGTTCGTCGTCGCGCGCTGCGAGGGAGTGGATGCAGCATCGCTGGAGGCCGAGCTGTTCGGTGCCGGCCGGGAAGGGCTGCTCGAGACGGCGCGCGGTGGAACGCTGGTGCTCGACGAAGCCGGCACGCTACCGCGCGGCTTGTGGGCGCGCGTGTCCGCGGCGATCGGCGAGCGCGCCGTCCACCGGGACGACGTGTCGAACGGCGCCGCGGTGGACGTGCGCCTGGTGCTGACGGTGCGGACCTCGGACCACGAGGCGAGTCAGCACTCCGGCGGGTTGCTCGACGACCGGCAGATGCTGCCCATCAGCCTGCCGCCGCTGCGCGAGCGACGGCGCGACATTCCGCTGCTGGTGCAGCATTTCCGCGAACGCGCCGCGCAAGGGCGGGGTACGCTACCAGCGATCGGTTCGGAGACGATGACGCCGCTGCTCGCGCACCAATGGCCCGGCAACGTGCGTGAGCTGGAGCACTGGGTGGAACGGATCGCCCTCGCCGCGAACGGGAAGGAGAGCCCCGCGACGCGGCGGCCGGTCGTGGGTCCGGGCGCGGAGTTCGCGTCGATCGACGAAGCGCGCCTCACCCTGGACGCGCTCGAGCGACGCTACATCCTGCATGTGCTGGCGCAGGAGAGCGGCCACCAGAGCCGCGCCGCCGACCGACTGGGCATCGATCGGCGAACGCTCTACCGCAAGCTCAGGGAGTATCGCGACGACGGCGTGAACGTACCCTTCAGCCGCTGAGAATCAGCTCTTCAGCAGTCGCACGGTACCGGAGCCGGCCTCGATCTTCACGCGCGCGCGCCCATCGCCCACCGTGCCGTGCAGGGCATGCCGCTCCATCCGCGACACCTTCACCTCGAAGTCCGAATCGATGCCACCGCTACCGGTCTCGATGTCCACAGTGGCGCCCAGACTCGCCGGGAGGCGCAGCGTGACGCCGCCGGAACCGGCTTCGACCTGGATATCCTCCACGGGACCGAGAAGCTCGATGTCGCTTCCGCCGCTCCCAGTCTCGAGATGCAGGCGTGGTGTCTTCACGCCTGAGAGCCGGACACCACCCGAACCGATGTCGGCCGTCAGCTCGCGTACGTCGATGTCACGGCCGCGCAGCGAGCCGGAGCCGATGTCCATGTTCAGCCGCCCGCCGCGCACACCGTCGAGTACGGCGCCGCCGGAACCGGCATCGAGGTCGAGATCGCCGGTCATGTCACTGACTTCCACCCCGCCGGAGCCGGTGTCCAGCGTCAGCACGCCACGCACGTGAGAGGCGCGTACGCGTGACGCGGCGACGCTGACGTTGAGCCGCCCATCAACGTTGTCGATGGTCGTCTCGCCGATGCCGTGGCGGAGAAAGACCGCCTTCCCCTTCGGCACGACCACGCGCACGTCGGCGTGCGCCTCCATGCCGTCGCCCCTGCTGCGAACTTCCACGCGGCGACCGTCTCGCCATCCGCGATTGTCGTCGTCGCCGAAGGTGCCGTCGTCGCCGACGCTGAAGTTCGAGCGGCTGTCGTAACCCAGCTGCGGATACACGATGCGGTCGTCGGGGTAGCGGATGCGGATCGCTGGTCGTCCGCGCACGTCGCCGGTCTGCACCGAGAGGCGCTGTGCATCGCGGCCGGCGCGCGTGACCTCGACGAGCACCTTGTCGCCGGTGCCGCCCTCCACCTTCAACGCGCCGACGAGGTTGTACACGGCGACTTCCGGTCCGTCGAGCGTGAAGCGTTCGGTCTGCGCCTGCGCCAGCGCCGGAAGTGCGAGCGTCGCGAGCGCGGCACCGCGAAGGAATCGTGAGGGCATTGGTGGGATCCTCGGCTGTAGTGCGGATGCGCCGGTCGGCGCGTGCAGCGGTGTGACAGTGCGGGCCGGTGAGAGGTTTGAATCCCGCGCCGGCAACGAGCCGTACGATGCCACGCTTGCCGGGGGTTCAGTCGTGCCCTGGACGTTCGGGTTCCGTCCGCGCAGTATTGGCCTCCCTCCCGGCGCGTCTCGGCGACGCGCCTTTCGTACACCCCGTGGGTCGACGACGGCCCGAGGATGACGAGATCCAATGCATAGGCTTCTGAAGGCGGCGGGCTTCCTGGCCGCCGGCGCTGCCGCGCTGATCCTCATCGCGGCGGCCGCGGTGTACGGCTTTTCCGAGGTGCGCTACCGCAAGCAGTACACGGTGGACGCGCGGCCGATAGTCGTGCCCTCCGACAGCGTGTCGCTCGCGCGCGGGGCACATCTCGCGCACTCGTTCGGCGGCTGCGTGGAGTGCCATGGCGACAACCTGGCTGGCAAGGTGGTGTTCGATGATCCGGCGATCGGACGCGTGTACGGCCAGAATCTGACGCGCGGTCGCGGCGGCATCGGTGCAGTGCTCACCGACGCCGACATCGTGCGAGCGCTGCGCCACGGCGTCGGCCGCAATGGACGCGCGCTGAAGGTGATGCCGTCATCGGACTTTGCGAATCTGACGGAAACGGATCTCGCGGCGATCGTCGCGTGGGTGCGGTCTCGTCCGCCAGTCGACACGACGCAGCCGCCCGTGCAGGTGGGACCGGTGGGACGTGCCCTCTTCGTCGCAGGCAAGCTTCCCATGCTGCACGCCGAGCGGATCGACCACACCCAATCGTCGGCCATGACGGTGACGCCGAGCGTGACTGCGGACTATGGCAAGTACGTCGCGGCGGTGGGCTGTCAGGGCTGTCACGGGACGTCACTCGCCGGCGGCCCGATTCCGGGGGGCGCGCCGGACTGGCCGCCCGCGGCCAACCTCACGGCCGCCGGCTCGGTGAAGGATTGGAGCGAAGCGGCGTTCGCCAACTTTCTCCGCACCGGCCTTCGACCGAACGGAATTCCGGCCAATCCCGTCATGCCGATCCGGATGACGAAGAACCTGACGGACGACGAGATCCAGGCGCTGTGGCTCTATCTGAAGACGGTGCCCACGATGCCTACGGGCGGACTGCAGACGGCCTCCCGATAGGTCGGGCACCAGCTCACGTGCGGAGATGTGGCGAGGGGCAGCGCATGGCGCTGCCCCTCGCCACATGTGCGCCTACTTCACGTGGTCGATCGCCCACGTCCAGAAGATCGCGTCCTCCGGAGACATCCCGCCGCGCGGGGCGAGGCGAGCGTCCGCGAAGCCATACTGGCCGATGTCGATCAGGTACTGCGCGCGGCTCACCAGCGTCCCGCGACAGACGCGATCGCCGGGGGGCGCGGCACGGAGCGCCGTGTGGCGTGCCGCGAAGTCCTCGAGCACGGCGGCGGGCAGCAGCTGCGTTTCGCTCGGATAGACGAAGCTGAAGAACACCAGGTAGGAGTACAGCAGCATCCAGCGCTCGCCGAAGCGTTCCGTGAGTCGAGCCCAGTCGAGGCGATCGCCGCGCGCGCGCAGAATATGAACGATGTCCGCGCCGTCGAACCGCTCGCGCTCCATGATGAACGCCTTCTGCCAGAGCAGCTCTTCGCACGGCACGATCTTCACCGGCATGCCGAGCACCTGCGTTTCCACCGCGTGCTCGAACCATCCGTCGTCCACCATGCACACGCCGTTGCCCGAGCTGAACACGAGATCCACGAAGTCGTCGTGCTGCCACGCCTTGCCCAGCCAGTGAGGAAAGGTGAGCTCGGTGCGATAGCCGGCGGCACGCAGGGCCTCCATCGCGCGCTCCATGTCCGCGCGCCGAAGGAACAGGTCGAAATCCTTCGTGTTGCGGACGATGCCGGTGTACTCGAGAAACGCGTGTGATCCGCCGACGAGAAAGGCCACTCCGGCGTCGCTGAGCACGTGCAGCGTTCGGCGGTAGAAGGTGTTGGTGTCCTGTGCGGCTTCGTCGAGCGTGGATTGACCGGCCATGCGTTCTCGCGGGAGAGGGTATGTCGGCCTGTTTGCAATTCCGGGGCTAAGTGGGATGACGGGATGACGGGATGACGGAGGTGCACTTCCCGTCTGCCCGCCCCCGTCCACCCAACATCCGGTTTCTGCTGGCCCGAATCCTTCAGTACGCGTGGCCCATGCCGACGAGCGACACCATACGAATCGCCACCGTCGCGGATGTGCACTATGCCGCGACGTCGCAGGGAATGCTCCAGCCGCTGTTCGCGCAGATCAACGAGCATGCGGACATCCTCGTGCTCGCGGGCGATCTCACCGACTACGGGCTGGCCGAGGAAGCACGTGTACTGGCGCGCGACCTCACGACCAGCGTGACGATTCCGATCGTCGCCGTGCTGGGCAATCATGACTTCGAGTCGGGGGAGCAGGAGGAGGTGAGTCGCATCCTCCGCGACGCCGGCGTGCACATGCTCGACGGCGACTCCATCGAGCTACTGGGCGTGGGGTTCGCCGGGGTGAAGGGGTTTGCCGGCGGGTTCGGGCGGGGTGCGCTCGGGCCGTGGGGAGAGCCGGTGATCAAGGCGTTCGTGCAGGAGGCGCTCAACGAGGCGCTCAAGCTGGAGTCGGCGCTGGCGCGGCTGAAGACTCGCCATCGCATCGCTGTGCTGCACTACGCGCCCGTGCGCGACACGGTCGAGGGAGAACCGGTGGACATCATGCCGTGGCTTGGTTCCAGCCGGCTCGAGGAGCCGCTTGGCCGCTTCGAGGTGAGCGCGGTGGTGCACGGCCACGCGCACAAGGGTGCGCCGGAGGGGAGGACGTCCACCGGAATTCCCGTCTACAACGTCGCGATCCAGGTGCTCAAGGCGAACTTTCCCGACCGGCCCCCATTCCGCATCATCGAGGTGCCGCGCGAGCGTGCCGTGGTGGAAGACGCCACCCGACCGCATGGCCGACGCGCGTCGGATCGCGAGCCGCTCGCCGCGCGCGTGGCCGACGCACCGGAGAACGGCACCACGCGCTGACCGTCAGGCCTCGACCGGTATCGCGTCGGGGTTGACCAGGAGGCTCTCGAGATATGGACCGAGGCGGCGGACGTCCGCCTCGAGCTCACCGCTGCGCTGGCGCGTGGCCAGCGCCGCGATGGCGTCGGCGAACGACCCGTCGACGACGCGATACGTGGCGTCGATCTTGACGCAGGTGTCGCGGCCCTCGGGAACGAAGCGCAGGCGCGCCGTGGTCTCGAGTGGTGCACCGGCGACGCTCGTCCACGCGACGACACGATTGGGCACGTACTTGGTGGTCACCGTATCCCATTCGATCGTTCCCCCCGCGGGCGTCGACGCGCACCAATGCGAGCGCCCATCGCCGTAGTCGCGCACGTCGCGCAACGCCCCGATGAACAGGGGGAAATTCTCGAAGTCGCGGCAGAAGGCGAACACGACCTCCACGGGCTGAGCCACGACGAAGGACACGGCAATCGAGCCGGCGCGGCGCCTCGTGCCGGCCTGCCGCAGCACTTCGGCCAGCGGCCGGTGCGCCGCAGCTCCGATGAGGGCCAGTCCGCTGACAGTGGCAGCGGCGCGGGCGGGGGCGCTCATGTGTCGGCGTGCACCGAACAGCGCGCCACCGACGAGGCCAAGAAGCAGGGCCGGCGCGCTGAGGTTTCGCTCCAGCGTATCGGCGATCGACTCGGGAGACGTCATGTTCGTCTGTCGGGGCAAGGGGAGTGCCGGACCGCACTGCCCCCTCCTAGAGGCGTTCGGCGGCCCTTCTTGCCCGATCGAGCGCTTCGGCGGTGGTGGACCCGATCGCGCCGATGTGTCCCATCTTTCGGCCGGGGCGGGCGCCACGCTTGCCGTACAGGAAGAGCCGCGTGCCTGGAATGGCGAGCGCAGCGGCGAAGTCCGGGCTCCGTCCCCCGTCCCAGAGATCGCCGAACAGGTTCACGATCGCCGATGGACGCGTGGGCGCCACCGCACCGAGCGGGAGGTCGCACACCGCGCGCACGAGCTGCTCGAACTGGCTCGTCGGGGAGCCGAGCTCCGAGGCGTGATAGGAGTTGTGGGGTCGGGGGGCGAGCTCGTTCACGAACAGCCGGCCGTCGCGCAGCAGGAACATCTCCACCGCGAGAATGCCCTCGAGGTCGAGCCCTTCGGCGATGCCGCGCGCGATGGCCTGAGCATCGGCAATGACGCGCTCGGGCAACTCGCCCGGGAGGACACTCCAGGCGAGGATCTGTCGCTCGTGGTGGTTCACGGCGGGGGGATAGACCAGTGTCTCCGTGCCTCCCGGACGGCGTGCGACCAGGACCGAGAGCTCCATCTCGAGATCGAGCGCCGCCTCCGCGACCGATTCACGGCGGCCCAGCTGCTCGAAGGCGATCGTCGCATCGTCTCCAGCGGCGAGACGGAGCTGGCTGCGTCCGTCGTAGCCCCCCACGCAGCTCTTCACGAACAGGTCGGGGCCGAGCGTGCGCATCGCGTCGGCCAGCGCCGCCGCGGAGTCGATGGCGGCGTATGGTCCAACGGGGAATCCGTGGTCCACGAGCCACCGCTTCTGCAGTCCGCGGTGCCGCACGACGCGGAGCACCTCCGCGCCAGGCCGCAGCGGTGCGTGTGCCAGCGTCGCCTCCAGGGCGGCCTGGCCGATCTGCTCGATCTCGAGCGTGATGACGTCGCACGCCCGCGCGAGGTCGGCGGCGCCCGCGGCGTCGTCGAACGCGGCGGCAACCACGCGATCGACGACGGGACGTGCGGCACAGTCGGGATCGGGGTCGAGCACCTGCACCCGAAATCCCATCGCGCGTGCAGCGAGCGCGGTCATCCGACCGAGCTGGCCGCCCCCCAGGATGCCGAGTGTGGCGGGAGGCAGGATCGCCACGGTCAGCGCGCGTCCGGCGAGAGATCC
>DASSIC010000275.1:0-10510 GCA_035692325.1 Gemmatimonadaceae bacterium
GAGAGGGCGGGCCGCGATTCGCGGCCCGCCCTCTCTCGTTTCATTCGACCATCGAGTGGAAAAGCAGTGAACAACCGATCCGGCAAACCATAGAGGGCACAGAGGTCACAGAGCCTCTACCACAAAGCCCTTCTCGCTTTCACGGATTGGCCGGTCCCGATGCCCGGAGCGCAGTGGCCGGCGCGGTGGAAGGCGCGGCGGCCGACGCACGACGCGGCTCCCCTTCCACGCCGGTCACGCCGTACGCCTTGAGCAACGCACGAAGGAGAGGCTGGGCAGGTGCGCCCTTGCTATAGGTGGTGTACGGCACCACGAGCGTGTACGGCGCCTTCAGCGCCTGCACGCGCGCAACGATCGCGTTCAACGCCGCGGCCGTGGTGTCGGCGGGCTTTCTCGCGCTGCGCAGGGTGTCGCCCGCCGTGGTGGGAATGACCGACGACGTGATCGAGTACTGCTGCATGTCGCGCTGCGCCTTCGCCATCCAGCTCGCCTGCGCCGTGTCGGCCGGATCGAGCAGCATCACGACATGGCCGGGCGCGCCCTGGATGAAATAGCCGTACAGCTCCGCGGCGTTCGGGATCGGCACCATCCACACTTCGTCCGCGAGCTCGAACAGGCGACCGCGCTGGAAGGGCTCGGCGCGCGTCTCGAAGCCGGCCGCGTGCTTGAGGCCGGACGTGGCCGCAAGATGCGCGTGCGACTGCGGCTCCAGGGACTCGATGACGCGCTTCGCGATGTTGACGCGGTCGCGTCCCAGTCCGCAGTGGACGTAGTACGTGCCCTTGCCGTGCAGCGCGAGGTTCTTGATGACCTCGATCGAGGCGGAGTTGTCGCTCACCCACGGGAGCATGGGCGCCTGAACGAGCTTCAGCCCTTCGCGCTCGGCGCTCTTCTTCTCTTCGTTGATACCCTGAAGCTCGACGAGCACGCGCGGATCCTGGAGCGACACGATCGTCTGCACCCCCTGCTTCTTGAGCTCGCGGATGCGGTCGTCGTCCGGATACGACCCGAAGAGGAAAGTGGGGCCGCCGTTGCTCATCTGCAGCGATCCGCTCGTCGTCCCGGCGAATCCGGCGAGGAACTTCGTCGGGTTGGACCACGCGTACCCGCTGGCGATGGCCGGGATCGCGAGCGCGAGCAACGCGATCTTCCGCGTGCGCGGCGTCTGCCGATAAAGCAGGCGCACGACGCGCCGTGCCAGCATGAACGACGTGATGATGAAGACGAGGATCAGCACCATCAGGATGCGGTTCTGCGCCGTCTGTCCCCATCCGAACTTCTGGATGAGATCGATGATGCCGCGCACGGCGAAGACGAGGACGAGCGTGCCCGTGAACAGGCCGATCACGAACCAGGCATAGCCGAACGTCGCGATGAAGCGCGTCGCGGATGGTGGCTGGATACGGTACGAGGTGGAATTCATGACGACGACGGAAGCTGGGAGCCGGTGCGGGGCGTCGGCGCGGTGCGCCGAAGGCGCCAACGGCGCGGCGGGGGTACGGGAGCGAGCAGCCGAACGGCGTTCGGTTCCACGCGAATGTCGACGGGGGTGAGTCCGAGCAGCTCGCCGTCTGCCTGCATGGGGCGAGGGGGGTCGGTCTCGACGCGAATGTGACGACCGGGGAGCACGCGCACGCAGCGATCGTCGCTGACGCCGCCACGCACCATGCGCCAGAAGATGCGCACCGCGTCCATGAGGGACCGCGGCGAATACACGCAGACGTGCAGCAGCCCGTCGCGATGGCCGATCTCCTCGCCGAAGCAGACGAGATCGCCGAGCACCAGCCCGAAGTTGGCGACGAGGACCGACGACGTCTCGACCTCGGTGGTGACACCGTCGATCGTGAGGCGCGCCGTGAAGCGCTCCATGCGCAGGCCGGCGCGGACGGCCGACCATGCGTAGGCGATATAGCCGACGCGCCGCTTGAGCAGACTCGAGGCGCCGCCGATCATCGCGGCGTCGAGTCCCACGCCGAGCCCGATGGCGAAGCGGGGTCCTTCGCTGATGCGGCCGAGGTCGATCGAGACGGTCTCCGCCGCGTGCAGGGCGCGCACCGCATCGGCGGGGCGCAGCGGGATGCCGAGAGATCGCGCGAGCACGTTTGCCGTCCCCAACGCGATGATGCCAAGGGGTGGCGAGTCGGGCGATTCGGCGAGTGCGGTCGCGATCTCCATTGCGGTGCCGTCACCGCCGAGGCTGAATACGGCGTCCAACGGCGTCTGATCCGACGAAAGTCGCGCACGCACGAGCTCGGTGGCATGCGCGGGAGCGCACGTTTCCTGAACGTCGCACTCCACGCCAAGCTGCCGGAACGCCTCACGAACCGCCGGCAGCGCTCGGCGCGCGCCGCGTGCTGCCGGGTTCATGATGAGTAGCGCGGAGTAGGCGCGCGCGGGACGCTCGCCTGCCTCTGCGAGCGTCATCGACAGTGATCCACCATCCATAGGAATTGTGATGAGAGCAGGTTTCTTGCCATCATCTGTTCACCGCGCGCGGGGTGGATGGCCGCGCGCGGTGAGGCTTCCTGCTACTCCTCCGGCTCGGTCGCGTCGATGTTGATCGAGGCTTCGGCGATCCCGGTGAGGTCGAGGTCGGTCTGCTGCTCCTCGTCGAGCGTGGTCTGGAGCAGCTCCGCTTGCATCTCGTAGCCGAGCAAGCGAGCCCAGGTGCGGCAGGTGCCGTAACCGGCCATCTCGTAGTGCTCCACATGCTGCGCGGCGCTGATCAGCCCGGCATCGAGCACGTCCTTCTCGGGCTTCTCCTTGATCAGATCCTTGCCCTCCTCGATGAGCCCCTCCATGCCGACGCACTTCTTGCCGCGCGGGCTCTCGCCGAGCTGCTTGCAGATGCGCTCGAGGCGCTTCACGTGCTGTTGCGTCTGCCTTTCGTGCTTCGTGAAGGCACGCTTGAGCTGGGGGTGCGTGGCCGCCCTGATCATGCCGGGCAGGGCCTTGAGAATCTGCTTCTCCGCGCTCCAGAGGTCCTTCAGCTCTTCGACGTAGAGGGCGCGCAGGGTGTCGAGTTCCATTGATGGTGCTCCGCGTTGTGTGAGACCGTGTGATTTGTCGCACACGTAAAGGCAAGCGATGTGCCCGGCACCGCCGTGACGCGCGATCATGCGCCGCACCGATAGATTCGACGAATGCTTCGCCTCTTCCTGTTGCGCCATGGACAGACCGCGTTGAGCCGAGCGGACATGTTCTGCGGACGCCGGCTCGATCCACCGCTCACCGGAGAAGGTACGGCGATGGCGAGCGCATTCGCCGCGGCCTATCGCGAGACGCCGTGGACCGCCATCTACTCCAGCCCTCTGAACCGCGCACTCTCGACCGCCGGACCGCTGGCGCGCGAGCTGAACATGCCGATCGAGACGCGCGACGAGCTGGCGGAGATCGACTACGGCAAGTGGGACGGCAAGACCGCGGACGAGGTCTCGCGCGACCATCATGTCGAGTACGAGCGATGGACGGCGGACCCGGCGTGGAATCCGCCGACTGGTGGTGAGACCGCCGTGGCGCTCGCGCAGCGGATGACGCGCGTGATCGAGGAGATCGATCTCGCGCACGATGGCAACGTGCTCGTCGTCTCGCACAAGGCGTCCATCCGCGTCGCGCTGTGCGCGCTGCTCGGCGTGGACGTCGGCCGCTTCCGCTATCGGTTCGGCTGCCCGGTGGGCTCCGTATCGATCGTGGAGTTCGGTGCGCATGGCCCGCTCGCGGCAACGGTGGCCGACCGATCGCATCTCGATGCGCGGCTGCGGGGGTTGGAGGGCACGTAGCGCAGGGGCTGCGCCCAGCGATACCGATGTGCCCGGTGTCACAACCTTCGGCCTAGCTTCGCCTTCCCCACTCCGATAGCTTCGCCTTCAGATACCCAACTCTCCTTCGAGGAACCATGGCGACCAAACTGGACAAGTCGATCAAGCGCGAGCTCGAGCACAATGGCAAGCTGTACACGATCACGATCGCGCCCGATGGCGTGAAGGTCGTGGAGAAGGGCAAGCGCAACGGCCCGCACGTCAGCTGGTCGTCGATCATCAGCGGCGACACGGCGCTGAACGAGAACCTGAACATCTCGGTGGACGCTTCGCGCTGACCGTTCTCGACGGGGCGCGGCTCGAGCGCTGCGCCCCGGGGCCCGCGAGCCGAGGGGGGCCGTCTCAGCGCGCCAGCATGCCCTCGAGCCGCGCGCGAACGCGCGGCCACTCGTCATCGGTGACGGAGAAGTACACCGAGTCCCGCGCCGATCCATCAGCGTTGATCATGTGCTTCCGCAGCGTGCCCTCCTCCGTGGCGCCGATGCGGAGGATGGCGGCGCGGGAGCGAGCGTTGCGCGCGCTCGTCTTGAGCTCCACCCGGCGGGTCTTCAGCACCTCGAAGGCATGGCGCAGCATGAGATACTTCGCCTCGGTGTTCACGCCGGTGCGCTGCCAGGGCGGCGCGATCCACGTCCAGCCGATCTCCACGCGCGCATGTTCGTGCACGGCGCTCCCGAATCGGGTCGTGCCCACGACCGTTCCGGTGGCGCGCTCGATCGTGACGAAGGGCAGCGCCGTGCCGGCGCGCTGCTCGTCGAGCGCCGTCTGCACGTAGCGGCGCATGTCGCCGACGTCCTTCACCTGTATCGTCGTCAACGCCCACAGCGACGGATCCAGCCCAACGGCGCACAGCGCATCCACGTGATCCAGCGTCAACGGCTCCAGGCGCACCACGCGCCCCTCGAGCACCACGGGCGCGAGGTTCACGGGCGGTACGGCTCTCCGGGCTTCCGATGCGAGGGATGCTCGGCCTCCCACTCCGCGAGCTTCGCCGACAGCTCGGCGTCGTTCTCGGCCAGGGAACGGAGCTTCTTCAATACCTCGTCCTTGGACCGCCCCTCGGCGCGCGCCACGACCGGCGCCGTGTCGAACAGCTGACGAGAGGGATCGAGCCGCCGCTCGACCTGAAGGATGCCGTGCACCACGCCCTCCGTGTCGATCGAGAGGGAGACGAGGACGATCATCCCGCCGGGGAGTGTGCGGCGGAAGGCCAGGAAGTGGGGGCGCATGGTGCAAAGCTCGTCACCTCGCCACGCTGGCGCAAACCGTGCGAACGCCTCGCGCGATCGCGCGCCATGCCGCATCCTGATGCACGTCGCCGCTCCCCGTTTCCCGTCGCCCTCACCCCGTGAAGAACGTTCTCGTCGTCGACATCGGTGGATCGCACGTGAAGCTGTTTCGCACCGGGCATCGCGGCCGGATGAAGCTGCCCTCCGGCCCCACGCTCACGCCGAAGCAGATGGTGGCCGAGGTGTGCGACGCCACTGTCGGCTGGGAGTACGACGTCGTGACGATCGGCTACCCCGGTCCGGTGGTGCGCGGCAAGATCTCGCGCGAGCCGATCAACCTGGGCCGAGGCTGGACCCGGTTCAACTTCGCCCGGGCCTTCGGGCGTCCGGTGCGGTTGATCAACGACGCCGCGATGCAGGCGCTCGGCAGCTACCGCGGGCGCAGCATGCTCTTTCTCGGCCTTGGCACCGGCCTCGGGACCACGCTCGTGCGCAACGGCGTCGTGGTGCCGCTCGAGGTGGCGCATCTCCCCTACCGCGACGGCAAGTCGTACGAGGAGTTCATCGGCGACGCGGGGCTGAAGGCGCTCGGCAGGAAGCGGTGGCGGCGGCACGTGGAGATCGTCGTCGCGCTCATGCTCGAGGCATTCGTCGCCGACTATGCGGTGCTGGGGGGCGGGAACGTGCGCCTGCTCGACGAGCTGCCGCCGCGCACACGGCGCGGCAACAACGCGAACGCTTTCCGTGGCGGCGAGCGGCTGTGGCGGGACGAGGTGACCTGCACGTGAGCGATCCGACAGGGAGCACGCGCCGGCCGGCTGTCGGCGGGCCGGGCACCGAGCCCCGATGGACCTCCAGCGCCAAGAGTGGGGTGGGCACGGCGCTCGACTCGCGCAGCCGGATCTGGTTCACCATGTCCCACGGCATCGTGGACGAGGTGTACTACCCGCGCATCGACCAGGCGAACACGCGCGACTTCGGGTTTCTCGTCACGGGACCGAACGGGTTCTTCTCGGAGGAGAAGCGCGACACGGAAAGCACGCTCCACCTGCTCGAGGCGGGGGTGCCCGGCTATCGCCTGGTGAACCGCTGCTCCGAGTCCCGCTACGAGATCGAGAAGACGATCATCACCGATCCGGAGCGGGCGGTGCTGCTGCAGCGCGTGCGCTTTCGCGCGCTGGTCGGCGTGCCGACGGACTATCGCGTGTTCGCCCTCATCGCGCCGCACATCGGCAACCAGGGCTACGGCAACGATGGCTGGGTCGACAGCTACAAGGGCATCCTCACGCTGTTCGCGCGTCGGGCGGACGTGTCGCTGGCCGTGATGTGCGATGTCGGCTGGCGCGCCGCGAGCGCGGGGTACGTCGGAGTGAACGACGGCTGGCGCCAGGTGAAGAAGGCCGGCTGCCTGACGGACCAGTTCACCGAGGCGCGCGACGGCAACATCGCGCTCACGGCGGAGGTGGGGCTCGAGGCCAGGCATCGCCAGAGCGACGATCCCGCGGTGGCGGAGTTCGTCGTCGCGCTCGCCTTCGGCGGAGGGCCGGCGGAAGCGGCGCAACGCGCGCGCATGACGCTCGCGTCGCAGTTCGATCGGGTGCAGGCGTCGTACGTGCGCAACTGGTCGCGCTTTCACGAGCACACGCACGGTCCCGCCACCGCCGAGAAGTCCACGAATCCCGAAGAATCGCGCCGCCGCGCGAAGAGCGACCTGGCCGCGCACGCGCACGAGAGCACGAAGGTGCACGAACCGAAGCCGAAGCATCGCGAACGGCGGAAGCGGACCCCGGTGGAGTTGCCGGAGAGCGTGGTCGATCTCTACCGCATGAGCGCCGCGGTGCTCGCGATCCACGAGGACAAGAGCGCGAGCGGCGCCATGATCGCCAGTCTCTCCATCCCGTGGGGGCACAGCAAGGGCGACCACGAGCTGGGCGGCTATCACCTCGTGTGGCCGCGCGATCTCGTCAACAGCGCGGGCGCGCTCATCGCGCTCGGCCACAACGTGATGGCGCGACGGACGCTGCGCTACCTGCTCAGCACGCAGGAGGCCGATGGCCGCTGGGCGCAGAACCTCTGGCTCGATGGGACGCCGTACTGGAACGCCGTGCAGATGGACGAGATCGCGTTCCCGATCTTCTTCGCCGAGCTGCTGCGGCGCGAAGGGCAGCTGGAGGATCTCGACCCGTGGCCGATGATCCGCGGCGCAGCGGGGTTCCTCGTGCGGAATGGCCCGGTCACGGGGCAGGACCGCTGGGAGGAGAACGCCGGCTACTCGCCGTTCAGCCTCGCGGTGCAGATCTCGGCGCTGCTCGTCGCAGCGGACTTCGCCGACAGCGCGCAGGAGCCGGCGGTGGCGGCGGTGCTGCGCACGACGGCCGATGCGTGGAACGAGGGGATCGAACGGTGGACGTACGTCACGAACACGCGGCTGGCGAAGGAGTGTGGCGTGGACGGCTACTACGTGCGCATCGCCCCGGCGGACATCGGCGATGCCGCACCGGCGAGCGGCGGGCGCATTCCGATCAAGAACCGGCCGCTCGGCGAGCACGAGGCGCCGTACGAGGACATCGTGAGCGTCGACGCGCTCGCGCTGGTGCGCTTCGGGCTGCGCGACCCGCGCGACGCGCGCATCGTGAACACGGTGAAGGTGATCGACGCGAAGCTGCGCGTACGCACCGAGACCGGGCCGGCCTGGTACCGCTACAACAGGGATGGGTACGGCGAGAAGGCGGACGGTTCTCCCTTCGACGTCGTTGGCGTAGGGCGGCCGTGGCCCCTGCTCGCTGGCGAGCGCGCGCACTACGAGCTGGCGGCCGGGCATCCTGAAGTCGCGCTGCAGCTGCTGGGCGTGATGCGCGCGCAGGCGAGCGACGGCGGCATGCTGCCGGAGCAGGTATGGGACAGCGACGACATCCCGAAGCTCGAGCTGTTCAACGGACGCGCGACCGGCGGCGCCATGCCGCTGGTGTGGGCGCACGCCGAATACGCGAAGCTCGTGCGTTCGCTGCACGACGGTCGCGTCTTCGACATGCCGCAGCAGCCATACGAGCGGTACGTGCGCAACAAGCATGCGTCGACCGTGGCGCTGTGGGCACCGCACAATCGCTGCAGCGCCCTTGCCGAGGGGTCCACGCTGCGCATCCAGATGTCGGAAGCCGCAACCGTGAGCTGGGCGGTGAAGGGTGAGTCCGCGTCTCGCGAGAGCACCGCGGTGAACACCACACTTCCGGGCGTGTTCATCGCCGATCTGGACACCGCCGGGCTGAAGGCGGGCGCCGAACTGCGCTTCGCGGTGCGGACCGCCGCTGGGCAGACGAGCGGCGATCAGGCGCTCGTCGTGGTGGCGCGAGTGGGCTAGGGCGAGCTTCGCCCGAGGCGAAGCTGTCACGGAGATGACATTTCCGCGTCGAATCCGTCCGCGGACCATACAACTAAAGAATCATCTGGCGGAATTCACGAAGCGGCGCTACCGTCTGCGACCGCGACGCGAATGACTGGATACGGCGGCGCGGAAGGTCCAAGGTCAGTGCATCCACCTCCGTGCACGATCGCCGCGACGATGTGGCGTGCTCGCTTGCGTCCGAGCCGTTTGGCCGGCGCACCGTCAGGACCCCAGTCGGAGACCAGATCTACATGTCGCGATTCCCCCACCTCGCTCGCTGCGCCGCCGTATCCCTGTCCGCACTCGTGATCGGCGCGTGCGCGGACAACACGCCCACCTCGCCGGAGCTCGCGCCGACCGACGCATCGATGTCCAAGGCGCAGGAGCTCAATGGTCGGCACGTGTTTCACGTCAAGGATTTCTACGCCAGCTCGAACCGCGCGCGGCCCAGCCGCGGCACCGGCATCTCGTACCATGGCGGCACGGTGATCGCCGGCCCCGCCATCACGAAGGTCGTGGCGATCTACTGGGGCTCGAGCAGCATCTACGCGGGACAGGCGGCGGGCACGGGAAGCGGCGCGTCCGACGGCACGCTGATCGGATCGTTCCTGCGCAGCCTGGGCGGGTCGCCCTACTTCAACATCAACACGACGTACTACAATGCGTCGAACTCGAAGGTGCTGAACCAGGTCGGCTACACGAGCTTCTGGACCGTCGGCACCGAATGCTCCGCGCCGTCGGCCAGCCCGACCGATGCGCAGATGGTCAGCCTGATCTCGTGCGGACTGAACGCCGGCAAGATCGCGTATGATCCGAACACGGTGTACGCCATCTTCACCCCGTCGGGGATCAACCTGGGCGGCGGCTTCGGCTCCTCGTACTGCGCCTACCATACGCACGGCGCCAGCTCGCAGGGGAACGTGTACTACGCCGCCATGCCGTACAACCAGCAGTATCCGAGCGGCTGCACCTCGCAGTACGCCTCGCCCAACGCCGACGTCGCGGCCAACTCGGAGGTCAACACCCTCGCGCACGAGATCGAGGAGACCACCACCGACGCGATGGGCAATGCGTGGTTCGACAACCGCGGCTACGAGAACGCGGACAAGTGCGCGTGGACGTGGGGCACGGTGCAGACGGCGGCCAACGGCGGCCGGTACAACATGACGCTCGCCGACGGCAACCACTATCTCGTGCAGCAGAACTGGGTGAACGCCGGCTCGGGCGGCTGCGCGCTCAGCTTCTGACGGAACGCCATTTCACGTAGCACGCAGCGGGGCTTCGACGAACGTCGAGGCCCCGCTGTTGCATCGATCCCTTTGCATGACCGACATGCTGCCGCTTCGGCTGACGCTTCTCGTCACGGCGTCTCTGCTGACCGCCGTGCCCACCCACGCACAACGCACGTCGCGCGCGCGCTGCGACCGAATCGCCACCACCTCCATCTCGTTGGGCCGCACCGGCGGCAACATCAGGCCGAGTGGCATGCGCATCATGGCGAATGGCGTGGTGCGCGACATCGGCGACACGAGCGAGCCGCCGCGCGCGGTCACCAGGGTGCCGGTGGCGGAGCTGCGGCGGATCGCGCGGCGCGCATGGACGGGCCCCTTCGTGCGCCTGCCCACCGCACCGACGCGCCCGACGCCCAACCCCGACGCCGCACGCGACTTCATCGAGCTGCGCTCGAAGTGCGGCAGCAAGCACGTGGAGTATCAGGGCGGAACCGGCGCCCCGGAGTTCCAGCGACTGCTTGCCAGGCTCGATTCGCTAACGCGCGTCCGGTAGTGCCATGTCCGTCGGCGGAAGGAGCGCGGCGATCCGATCCGCGCGCTCCTTGTGGCGGGCGCCGAGCAGCTCGAACTTCGCCGCCGTCGCCTTGTCGCCCGCCTCGCGGTTCTGCGCCGCCATGACGGCACAATAGGCACTCACCTCTTCTTCGTCCTGCGCGTCCTGCCGCGTGAAGCCGAACGGCTGGTCGTAGAGCAGCAGCGCGGCGATCGCGTGCGCCGAGAAGGGGAGCTTGCCGAACTCCTCGCGGAGATGGGCAAGCCCGTCCTTCTGCAGCAGCACGCCATTCCACT
>DASSIC010000276.1:0-4500 GCA_035692325.1 Gemmatimonadaceae bacterium
CGTGCGGCTCGCTCTGTGTCTTGAACACCAGCGCGGCGAAGTGGGCATCGTCGTTCGCGTGGATCTGGACAGTCTGATTCCCCTCGGCGCCGGTGAACGCGTGCAGCTCCTCCATCTCGTACGCGTTCGGCATGAGCTCCACGATCGTGGAGAGCACGGCACGCGTGCCGTAGTTGAGGGTTGAGGAGACGCAGAAGAGCGGAAAGAGCTCCATCCGCTTCATCGCTTCCTTCATCGCGCCGATCGCCTCGTCGCGTCCGATCTCGTCGCCGTTCAGGTAGCGCTCGAGCAGGGTGTCGTCGGTCGCGGCGATGGTCTCGATCAGCTCCGCGTAGTAGCGGTCGAACTGCGGGCGCACCTCGTCGGGAACGTCGGTCTCCTCGTAGGCGCCGCTGCGGGCACCGCGCGCATAGACGTGCGCCCGCTTGTCGAACAGGTTGACGATGCCGTGGAAGTCCGCCCCCTCGCCAACCGGCACCTCGATCGGGATGACCTTGTTCGTGAGGCGGGTCTTGATCTGGTGATAGATCGCGTCGAAGTCGGCGTGCTCCTTGTCCATCATCGTGACGACGAAGAGCACCGGGTCGCCGCGTGCGACCGCTTCGCGGAACATGCGCTCGGTGCCGACCTCCACGCCGGCGGTGGCGCTCACGACGCACAGGGCGCCGTCCGCGGCGGCCAGCCCGCCGATGGCGTCCCCCTGGAAATCGAGGAAGCCCGGCGTGTCGAGCAGGTTGATCTTGGAGTCCATCCACTCGGCGTGCGCGCAACCGAGGCTGATGGAGTAGCCGCGCTCGATCTCTTCTGGCGCGGTGTCGGTGAGGGTAGTGCCGTCGCCGATGCTGCCGTGGCGTTTACTGGATCCGGACACGAAGGCGAGCGCATCGACCAGACTGGTCTTGCCGCTCGCCCCGTGTCCGACCACCGCGATGTTCCGAATCGCCGATCCCCGATACTCTCGCATTCGCGTACCTCCGTCCGGCTTATGGGAGTGTGCCGTGGGGTGGGCAGTTGCGGCGCCACGCTCCGGCCGGACGAAGCACAAGGGCGCCGCACGGGGCATCGCGCTTCGAGAGCGCGGCGCCCCGGCGGCGCCCTTGGTCATCCGTGAACACGCGCTCGCTGCCGGCTCTTCCGGCGGTCGAGTGGTGAGTGAAGAGCCGTGGCATGGCCCCACCTCCTGCGGTCCCTTGAGAGATGCCGCCGAAGCGGAGGGGTGTCAAGCAGGGTCTTCCTGACGGCGGAATGGAAAAGGCCCGCTCGGCATCACCGGGCGGGCCTTCGATCTCTGACGGGGAAAGTTCGTGTCAGTCGCCCTCGTAGTCATACGCCATCGCGTCACCTTCGCGCAACCGATCGAGCATCGACTCGAGCGGCGCCAGCACGGGGGCGGCGAGGCCGACCACCGGTCCAAGGGAAATGGTGATGTTGCGCCGTGCACCTTCGGGCCAATCCGGCATCGACAGGCCCGCAACGAGCCGGCGAATCAGCTGTCCGCATTCACTGAGCAGCTGCGTGGCGGTGCCCTGCAGGATGGAGAGCGGGATCTCGAGATCGCGCGTCACCAGCTCACCGGTACCCACGTCGCGCCACGCCGCGTCGCCGATGGCGCCGCGCTCCGTGGAGACGCCGAGGTGTCGGATCGCATCCACGTTGTTGTGGCCTTCCCCCGTCCGACGCGATTCGACCGCTGCCGCCAGCGCCAGCGCCAGCGTTTCGGCGCTCGGCACTCCGTACAGCGTCACGATGTCGCGAGCCGGACGATCGGTCGCGGTGGGTGACGGAACGGAATTCACGTGCGCGAGCACCGGCGAGTGATCGGGGTTTTCCTCGAGCATCACGAGGATGTCCATGCCCCCCTCCTGAAAGATGTCCTGCTCTGCGTTCGCCTGTCCCACGACGGGCGGGCTCGGTAGGAAACAGCAGCGACTCGGGGCCACCGAGCGCTCCTCCATGAACACGTCCGCTCCTGCAAGGTTCCTCACCACACGTCACTTGAATGACGCGCAGCGGTCGACGACGCCACGGCAGGGATCAGCGCACTCGCCTAGTGCTCGGACGACTTCGTGACCGGTGAAAAGGCAAAGCGCATACCAGCGACGAGCGCGAGACCGAGTGTGACATACAATCCTCGCAACTCTCCTACGGTGAGCAGCGCTGCGAGGCCGCCCGGTACTCTCGAGACGACATGGACGTGGAGCAGGTAGCCGACCAGTGCCACGCCCGCAGCCGTCACCGCGACGTGCAAAGTGCGAAAGGTTGGTGCAATTCGCGCGACGACGAGACCGGCCATCACGCACATTACAAGAACCACCAGACCCCCCGTCGGCGTCACACTTCCGTGATAGCTCCAGACGCCATCCGCCTGCGCGCCCAGAATCCCGTGCGCCGCCGCATTCACCGGGCGCCACGCGGTGCCGGAGCGACGCCCCATCCCGACCAGGAGTCCCACCACCGCCGCGGCGGCGATCACCCCCGCCACCAGCCCACGCTGCGTACGAGATGGCCCACGCACGGGCGCCGGCGTCTCGCTCACGCGAAGCATGCCCCACCGGCGAACGACCGACACCAGCGCGAGGTCTGCGATGACACGACGGCGTGCACGTGAATGTGAGAGCCATATAATGAACGCGCCCGCTGGAGGGCGGGCGCGTTCATGAAGCCTGGTACAGCACCAGACAGGTTACGGCGTCGGCGTGCTCGGCGTCTCGCCGCCGCTGCAATCCTCGACGTTCGGGTCGCAGGTGAAGCCGGCGCTGGCCGTGTATCCGCTGAAGTGCTTGATGCGGCGGAACGACGTGCCCGAGAAGGTATTCACGTACGTCCGCAGCGTCGGATCGGACGACGCATCGTTCACCATCACGCCGCCGATGCTCTCCGCGTACAGGATGTTGTACGCCGACAGGTCACCCTGCGCGCCACGCGCCTGCGGAGTGCTCATCACGATCCAGACCCAGCGCGTCGGATTCGCCGACGGAACGAAGCGCAGCTCGGGCGAGAAATCCACCCACGTGCGACCGTTCTGCTTTCTCACTTCGGCATGGATCGCGACGCCCGTCTCACTCGGCGAGCACGGCGCGTCCCACACGTCGGAGCCGTAGCCGCTCGTGGCAGGATCGCAGATGCTGTGCGCCGGAAAAACGACGGCGTGATTGCCGACGAAATACACACCGCCCCACGGGCTCACCGTGAAGTTCGCCGACGTATTCTGGGCGGCGGCACCGGTGAGGCTCAGGTTCGGGTGTCCAACTGGCGCCTGCATCATCGTCGTCGGCCCGCTCGGCGCAGCCGCCGGCGAAACGACGGTGTCAGAGCAGCCCGTAAGAACGGTCATCACTACCATGCTGGCGACGACGACCCAATAGTTGCGACGCATAGCTACCCCGCGAGACGCGGTGAGCGTTCGGGTACGCCCGCCGATGGATGGCGGCAAGCACTCGAACGGCGTGGTGATTCGTATCGAAGCGTATGCGACCGACATCGGCGCACACCCCTGTTCTGTTGCTCCACAAAGTCTACCGAACCCGTCAGGATCGGTCAATAGTGGATTTGCTGTCAATTAACAATACAGTAAGCCGGTCGCGAATCTTCGGGTTACCCAAAACCTCCGGACGGGTCGCATACCGCTCGATTGCCGCCTGAACGATGTCTCCGGCAAAAGGCCGAAGCTCGTCCCCAAACTCCGCCGTCAGCCACGCAGCTCCGTAGATGTCCGTGGGATGCGCCAAAGTCAGCGCCCGGGTGAACGCCTCCACTGCCCGATCGTGCGCCCGGTCCAGCAGCAGCAATCGAAGCAGCAAAGCTTCGGCCAGCTCGCGCCCCTGGAACCAGTCCGTTCTGGTGGCCAGGAAGGGGGCAATGCATTCGGCGGCCCGGCGCGCCTCCTCCTCGCGCCCACTCTCGAGGCGAATGAGTCCGAATGCCGCTCGCGCCCCCTCCTGCACCTCGGCCTGACCGATGCGCTCGGCCAGTGCCATGACAAGTTCGTACGTGTCCGCCGCCTCGCGCGACCGCCCGCGATCGCGTTCCAGGTGCGCGAGATTGTATGCCGCATAGAGCTGCAGCTCGCTGTTCTGCACCACGGCGCTGAGCCGCAGCGCTTCGCCGAGGTACTGCGCCGCTTCATCATACTCGCCCACACGCGCCGCCGTCACACCGAGGTTCAGGGAGCCGAGCGCCCAGAGCTCGGTCAGCCCCGCGGCACGCGCCTCGTCCACCCCCGATCCGAATGCGCTCCGTGCCGCATCCCAGTTGTTCTCGTACAGCTCGAGCACGCCGAGATTCACGAAGCACCGCACGCGACGCACGTTCTCGCCGATGGCCGTCGAGATCTCGAGAGCACGCCGGAACAGGGTGCGTGCGCGCGCCGGTTCCTCGAACTGGATCGTGATCGCCGCTCGAATGCAGGCGTCGGCGATCGAGAGCGGGTCGCCCACCGTCTCGGCGATCTGCAGCGCCTCGGCGGCGACGCGCTGTGCCGCCGTGGGATCGCCCAGGCGC
>DASSIC010000277.1:0-2198 GCA_035692325.1 Gemmatimonadaceae bacterium
GCGTTCGGAATCGACGCGACGATCTTCACCTGGCGCGTCGCCGGATCCGCCGTCGGGTTCACGCGCGTGATGCGGCCACTGAAGGTGCGGTTGGGATAGCCGTTCACCTTGAACTCCACCGGCATGCCGACGCGCACCAGCGTCAGCGCGTCCGCGGGCACCGAGGCCTCCAGCTGCATGCTTCCCGGGTCCACGACCGTGAACAGCGCGGTGCCCGGCGATACGACGTCGCCGGCGTTGACCTGGCGCAGCGAGACGACGCCGGCGAACGGCGCCTGCACGCTCGCCTTGTCGAGCTGCTTGTTCACGTTGGCGAGCTGCGCCCGCGCCGTCGCCAGCTGCCCCTGCGCGGCGATCAGCGCGTTGCGCGCCCGCTCGAGGTCGCGCTCGGCGATCGCTCCCGCCTTTTCCAGCGCCTGGTTGCGCGACAGCTCGCGCTGCGCGATGTCGTAGCTGCTCTGCGCCGTCGTCACCGCACCGCGCGCCGACAGCTGCTGGTCGCGCAGCACCGATGCGTCGAGCTGGCCGAGGGGCTGCCCAGCCGTGACGCGCTGGCCCGCCTCCGCGAAGGTCTGCAGCACGGCTGCGCTCATCTCGGCGCGAATGGTCGCCGACTTTTCAGGTGTGAGCGATCCGGAGAGCGCCGGCCCCGTGCGAATCTGCTCCGCGCGGACGACGGTCACGTTCTCCGGTCCCACCAGCATCGTCTCGGTCTTCGCGGGCTCGGCGCTCGCGTCGTTCTTCTTGCAGCCGCCCACGCTCAGGGCAGACAGGGCCAGCACGGCGCCGGCGGCGGCGCGGGGTGCGCGCGCGAGTATCGAAGTCATCGTCGTCATGGGGTGGTGCTCCCGAATTGTCCCGCGCCCGCGGTACCGGCGGCGGCAGATTGAGCGCGCTGCTGCTGTTGAGTGGACTGCTGTTGCTGCTGTTGCTGCTGCTGTGTGCTCGCACGCTGTGCCGCGGCACCGAGTGCATTGGTGTTGATCGGCAGATCGCGAATGAGCGCGACGCGGGCGCGCGCGACCGCGAGATCGCGTGCGGTCAGCGCCTGGTTCGCCACCGCCTGCTCCAGGAGCAGCCGCGACTGGGTGAGGTCGGTCTGCGTGGAGATCCCTTCGCGGTAGCGGATCTGGTCGATGCTGTACGCCCGCCGCGCCTGCCCCGCCGTGCCGCGGCTCGCCGCGAACGCCGCTTCCGCCTGCGCGAGCTGATTCAACGCGACGCGGGTATCCAGCGCCGCGAGCTCGCGGCTCAGCTGCAGCCGTGCTCGCGCCTCGTCCAGATTCGCCTGCGCCACCTCGATCTGTCCCGTCACGCGTCCGCCGCTGAACAGCGACAGACCGAGCGAGCCGCCGATCGTCCAGTTCTCGCTGTACTGCGAGAGGTTCGGCGCGAAGTTCGAGGGAAAGAACAGCCGCTGGTAATTGCTCGTGAGCGACAGCGTGGGAAAGCGATCCGCACGCGCGACCTTGAGCAGCCCTTCCTGCGCGAGCACGTTCTGCTCGCTCTCGCGCACCGGCGCGCGGCTCGACGTCGCCGTGTCCGGAACGGGCAGCGGCGCCAGCGTATCCGTGGTCACGGCCGCGACGAGCGTCGCAGTCTCGGCGGGCGACGAAACCGCGTTGGCGGCGATCACGCGCGAGATCGCGGCCGGCTCGTCGATCGGCGTCGTGAGCTGCACCGCTTCGTCGAGCGGAATGTTGAGCAGCTGCTTGAGGCGCAGGTACGCGATGTCCCGATCGCCGCGCCGCTGAATGACCACCGGGCGCTGGTTGTCGCGGGACACCGTCGCGCGGAGCAGGTCGAACTCGCTCTGATTCCCGACCCGTCGCGCCAGCGTGGTCTGACGCAGCAGCTCGTCGGTCTGCGCGAACGTCGTGTCGGCGATCTCGACGAGCCGGTCGGCGAGCACGGCGTCGAAATAGGCCTGCGTCACGTCGAGCGCGAGCTGGGCACGCTGCGCGGTCAGCTCCACCTCGGCCACTCGACGCCCCGCGGTTGCGGCCGCGCGCTGACCACTGTTGCGGCCGCCGCTGAACACGCTCTGCGAGAAGGCCAGCCCGAGGGTGTACTGGTTCTTCGCGCCGAAGCCGACGCGGCTGAAGTCGATCCCCGCCGTCGCGGCGCAGGTTTGCGCCTGGGCCAGCGCGGCATCCCGCTCCGCCTGCGTCGCCGTGGCCGGAATGTTCGGCGCGCAC
>DASSIC010000278.1:0-2774 GCA_035692325.1 Gemmatimonadaceae bacterium
CGCCGCCGGACCGAAGGGCGGCATCGGCTGCACGAAGGTCGCGTTCATCGAGTACGCGGGATCGGTGTTGATCATCCCCATGCAGTTGGGGCCGACCATGCGCATCCCGTGACGCCGCGTCACCTCGAGCAGGCGTCGCTCACGCTCGATACCGTCGCCACCCACTTCGCGGAAGCCCGCGGAGATGACGACGAGCGACTTCACCCCCGCCGTGCCGCACTCTTCGGCCACGCCGATGACGTGCTCCTTGGGCACAGCCACGACGGCGACATCGATCGGCGCCGGCAGCGCCGACACGCTCGCCCACGCCGGGATGGCGCAGACCGCGTGCGCCTTCGGGTTCACCGGATACACCGCGCCGGTGAACCGGCGCTCCACGAGGTTCGCGACGATCTGGTGCCCGATCGTGTTCGGCGCACGCGACGCGCCGACGACGGCGATCGTGCGGGGTTTGAGGATGGCGTCGAGGGCGCCAGTGGTGGGGCCGGCCGGGATGGGAGTGGTCACCGACCGAATATCGCCTCCGTCATCGTCGCGCGCGAGCATCGCGCCTCGAAACCGGCGCGCCGCTCGCTGCGTAGATGCGAAACACCCGAACGCTCATGCATTCACGCCGTCCGATCATGACCGACATGACGAACTCGCGCTCCCTGCTTCGTCGCCCCTTCGCTGCCGCTCTGGTCGCGACGCTGGCAGCAGCTCCGGCCGTCCTGGCCCAGAACAGCGCCGCGCCGCGGCGTCATGGCTCGGCGGTAGCGACCCTGCCCTCCTACGACCGTCGCGCCCCACTCGCGCTCACCGACTCGCTGGTGCGCAGCGAGGGCGCGCTCGGCATTCACCGCGTCGCCTTCGCCAGCCCGCTTGGCGGACGTGCGACCGCGTGGGTCGTCGTCCCGCCGGACTCGCTGCGCGATCGCAGCAAGCGCTTCGCCGGCGTCCTGATGCTGCACGGTGCGCCCGGCAATGCGGAAGGAATGCTCTCGCGCGCGGAACACCTCGCGCGGCACGGCGCGCTCGTGCTCGCCCTCGACGCGCCATTCGCGCGTCGCGATCCCGGCCGCCCGATCACGCTCACGGCGCAGGACAGCGCGGACGTCGTGCAGCTTGCGGTGGACCTGCAGCGCGCGGTGGATGTGCTCGTCGCCCGACCCGACGTCGATCCGGCGCGGCTCGGTTTCGTCGGCGTGAGCTATGGAGGAGCACAGGGCGCCCTGCTGGCCGGCATCGAGCATCGGATCCGCGCCTACGTGCTGCAGGTCGCCGACGGCGGAATGGCCGAGCACTTCACGAACGACGATGGATCCAACGCGCCCCCGTTCGAGGGAGTCGCCGACAGCACCTGGCGCCGCTGGCTGGACGCCCTGCGCCCGGTCGGCTCGATCCATTTCATCGAGCGCGCCGTCCCCGGGAGCATCCTGTACCAGTGGGGCGAGCGCGACGAAGCCGTGCCACCGGCGAACGCTCGGCGCCTGCTCGCCGCGAGCCCGGCCGCAACCGTGAAGTGGTACGACTCAGGGCACGGCCTGCCGATCCAGGCGCAGCTGGATGCGCTGGCGTGGCTGAGCGCGAAGATCGGGCTCACCCCGGTGAACGACGCGGATCGCGCGCCTCAGCCTCGCGCGGCGCGTTGACCACTCACGCTACAGGATCGAGCGCCCGATGCGGATCGCCTGTGGTCGATAGGTGACGGTGAAGGTGAACCAGCGCGCGTCGTAGTTCTGGTAATTGTGCGCGAGGAAAAGGAAGAGCGCCGTCGGCGAGGTGGCGGTCGCGGGGTTCAGGCTCTGGGTCTTGAAATCATTCTGCGTATAGAGCTCCCCCTGGTAGCGCACCGTGAACGCCCAGTCCGGGCGGAATCGATAGCGCACCCAGGTGCCGATCGGCTGGAGCGTCTGGCTGACCTCGGGCAGGTCCACCGCCGTGGCGCTGGTGTTCTGGGCAACGGTGCCGCCGGTCGGCGTGACGGGATTGCTGGTGGCCATCGCGTACCGTGAGCGCGACAGCTCGTATGTCCCGCCCGCCTCGAGCCGCTCCGGGATCAACATCGCCGTCAGCTCGGCTGACGTGGTCGTCGCGACGTCGGTGTTGTTGCCCACCCAGTCGTATGTCGGATTGTTGAGCTGCGTGCCCGCGCGATACTTGGCGCGCATCAGGTCGTCGAAGGTCTCCCGCATCACGCCGAGTCCGCCGGTGAGCCAGTTGCTGAACGAGAAGCTCACGTCGCCACCCAGCGCCGAGCTCCGGTCGCTCTGCACGCCGTAGAGGGAGGCGGGATAGAGATCGTGCCCCACCTGCCAGGTGCCGGTGAGGGTGACGCGATCGATCGGGCTGACGGCCGCGATCAGCGTCGTGCGCTCGCGATCACGATCCGCTTCGTCGAAGCGCCGCGAGTTCGGATTCTCGTCGCCGGCGTCGTACCCCGTCCCGCGGCGCCATCCCTTGGCGTACGATGCATGGACGTCGAGCCAGGGCACGCCCGTGAAGTCCACGCTGAGCCTCGGCGTGCGCTCGCTGGTGCGCAGCACCTGCCGCTCCGTCGAGTCGCGCTCCATCTGCTCCCACGCGAAGCCGGCGGTGAGCGAGAGGGGCTGGAGCAGCCGCCACGATCCGCTCAGGTCAGCGTTGCGCCGCGTGAATGGGTCGCGGCGCGCCGTGTCCGCCGGCGACACCGAGCGATCGTTCACGATGATGAGTGGAATCGCGGACGTGCTGGCGGCGTCGCGGTAGCTGTAGCTCCGATAGCGCCCGGAGAACGTAAGGAACGAGAGCGGTCG
>DASSIC010000279.1:0-6497 GCA_035692325.1 Gemmatimonadaceae bacterium
CATCACGCACGACCAGCGGCTGGTGGCGGCCGACGTGCTGCTCGAGGTGTTCCTCGATGAAGCACGCGGGCTCGGCGAGCGATTCGGTCCACTGCTGGTACAGCTGCCGCCGTCGCTGGCGCTTGACGGCGACATCGCCGAGGAATTCTTCTCCGTGCTGCGCGCTATCCACGACGGCGAGGTCGTCTGCGAGCCGCGACACGACAGCTGGTTCGGCGCGGAGGGCGACGCGCTGCTGGCGAAGCATCGCGTGGCGAGAGCGGGCGCCGATCCGGCGCGCTGTGCTGCCGCGGCGCTCCCCGGTGGCTGGCCGCACCTCGCATATCTCAGGCTGCACGGATCGCCGCGGATGTACTACTCCGACTATCCGGACGAAGCGCTCCGCCGCGTCGCGGCGCTCCTGCGAGGCTACCGCGCCTCCGGTGGGACCTGTTGGTGCGTGTTCGACAACACGACCCTCGGCGCGGCGACGGGCAACGCGCTCGAGCTGGCGCGGCTGCTCGCCGAGGGGAGATGAGGCCTTGCGCCGACTGCCGCTCGATTGGATGATGGGGCACTCCCACCCCACACCGATCATGCGCGCCTCCATCGCTGCCGTCGTCATTGCCAGCCTGCTGCTCACGTCCTGTTCGCGCCATCGCGACGACGAGGAGCGCGGATCCATCGCCCAGGCCGGCGCCGCTGGCGGCGAAGTCCGGATCCAGACGACGAGCGGGGAGCTTGACATGGCGCTCGTGGGAGACTCGATCAGCGCAGGGCTGGCGCCGGACGCGCTAGCCAAGGTGCGACGCGAGACGGACACCGCGCAGGTGTCGAGCTCCAGCATCGGCGGCTCGATCGAACGCATGGTCAAGAGCACCGTGCAAAGCGCGGTGAGCAGCCGCGTGGCCTTCCCGGTCTCCGCGGTGAAGGACGTGCGCTATCGTGACGGCGCGATCGAGTTCGAGTGGAACGAGCGGCCGACGCGCCTGTTCGAGCAGACGAAGGTGAACGGAAAGCCGTTTCTGGCGAGCTTCGCGCCGCAGGACGCCGAGCGTTTCGTGGATGCGGTGCGAGCTCGCATCCGGCCGGCGCAATAGCGCGCTATTCCGCGCGGCGGCGGCTGTGCTGCGACACCCGCTCGAGCGCGCGCCGGCTGGTCTCCGAGCTCTGCTCGAGGTAGCGCCGAATCACGCCGAGTGATTCGTCGACCTGTCGCGCGCACTTGGGGTCGGGGAAACAGCGTCTGACGGCCCGTTCGATCTCGGCCTGCAGGATCTCGTGCTCGCGCAGGAGCGCGCTCGTCGTCCAGCTTAGCCGCGCACGCTGAAGGCCGTGGCGGTCGGCGACGAAGCGCTGGATGTCGGCCGAGTCGAGGAGCAGGGCCGACGGCGCACCGCGCGATTCGTCGAGCGTGATGAGCGCCGCGGCCACGTCGGCGAGCATGGCGCCGGTGTGATCGACGAGCTGCGAGTAGCGGAGCGTCGGCGCGGCGGGCATGAGGGGCTCGTGCCGCATCTGCGCGACGAAGGCATCGAGTATGGACTCCATCTCGTGCATGAGGGAGTCGCCCACCTCGGCGAGCCCGCGCGTGCGCGACGCGGCGGCGTCGCCCGCCGCTGAAGGCGCGGCAGATTCTTCGGCCGACGCGCCCGGCGCGGCGGCGGGGAGCCAGAGGGTGAAGGTCGACCCCGCACCGGGGGTGCTCGCGACGACGACCTCGCCACGCATGAGCCGCGCGAGCCGGCGACTGATCGTGAGGCCGAGCCCCGTGCCGTCTGACCGGCGGGTGTGTCCTCCCTCCGCCTGCACGAAGGGCGAGAAGATCGATTCGAGCTGGTCTTCCGATATCCCGATGCCGGTGTCACGCACGCCGATGGTGATCCACGGTCCTTCGCCGTGCAGGTGCCAGCTCCGTTCGGCCGTGGCCGATTCCCCCACCTCGATACCGATCTCGCCGCCCGGCTCGGTGAACTTCACCGCGTTCGAGAGCAGGTTGGCGAGGATCTGGAGCACCCGGTCGTGGTCCCCGAGGAACTGCAGCGTGCGCGGGACGTCGGTCGGGGCCAGGAGGCGAAGGCCGCGCGCCTCCGCCTGCGGCTGCGCCAGCACGATGGCGGCCTCCACGACTTCGGCGACGCTCGTCGGCACGCGCGCGACGGACATCCGTCCCGCCTCGACCTTGGCGAGGTCCAGGATCTCGTTCACGAGGCCGAGGAGGTGCCGCCCGCTCGCCGTGATCCGGCCGACCTGCTGCCGCTGCTCCGGCGTGAGCGTCCCCACCACGCCCAGGTCGAGGAGCTCCGCGTAGCCGAGCACCGCGTTGAGCGGCGTGCGCAGCTCGTGGCTCATCACGGCGAGGAATTCGGTCTTCGCGTGATTCGCCGCTTCCGCCTCGGCACGCGCGTGGCGTTCCGATTCGAGGAGCTTCTCGCGCACCTCGGCCTGCTTGCGGTCGGTGACGTCGCGCAGCGAAACGAGCATCGCTGGCTCGTCTTCCCATGCGGCGTCCACGAGGCGCAGCTCGGCGACGACGACGCCCGCGCCGCGCCGGACGATCTCGATCTCCGTGGCTTCCGACGAGGCGAGCGGGAAGCCGAACTCCTGGCCGACGAGCTCCTTCGCCGTCCGGCCGAACAGTCGTTCGGCGGCTGGGTTGGCGAACCGGATGCGCCCGTCGGCGCTGACGACGACGATGCCGTCGGCGAGCCGCTCGACGATCTGGCGCAGCACGGCCTGGTTGGAGCGTCGCGTGCCGCGCCGCTCCCCCGCGCGCCGCTCCACGGCTGGTGCCGTCGTCGAAGCGCCGACGTCAGCGTTCGTCTTCGCTTCCATCGAGGTTCCAGGTGGGGTTGCCCGAGAGGATGCCGACCACGTGCTTGAACGGCTCGCCGATGTGCATGCCGCTCTCGTCGATCGTGTACTGCCGGATCGACGAGTCGTGATGCGAGCCGCGCATCTTGAGCAGCACGATGCTGCGGAGCATCTCGCCGTACGACTCCACGTAGCGCAGCAGGATGATGGAATCGGTCAACGTGGAGATGTGCTTCTCGGTGACGGAGCCGCCGCCGAGCAGCGACGGCGTGGTGGAGGTGAAGAGGCCGGCCGTCTCCTCCTTCTTGAGGAAGGAGGTGAGGCTGATGACGAACTCCCGGAAGCTGCGCAGCGACGAGACGCGCTCCAGGGCGGACAGGCTGTCCACGGCGACACGGTTCGGCTTGAAGTCGTGAACGAGCTGCTGCATCTCGACGAGGTGATCTTCCATCGCCATCGCGTGCGGATAGCGATTCACCACCTTCAGCCGTCCGCTCTCCTCCATCTTGGCAAAGTCGAAGCCCCACGCCGCGGCGTTGCGGAAGAGCTGATCCTTGCTCTCCTCGAACGCGAAGAGGAGGCAGCGTTCGCCGGCAGCGAAGCCACCGGCCATGAACTGTGTGACGAGGAGGGTCTTGCCCGTGCCGGTGGCGCCGGAGACGAGCAGGATGGAGTCGCGGAAGATGCCACCGCCGCACATCTCGTCGAGCCGCGTCACACCGGACGTCACCCGCTTGGTGGACGACGTCTGGGTGAGCTCGATCCCGGACAGCGGGATGACGATGATGCCGTCGCGCGACGTGATGGTGAAGGGGAACTCGCCGCGCTGATGCGGGGCGCCGCGCAGCTTGAGGATCTCGATCGTCCGCCGCCGCCGTTCGTTGTCGAGCAGGTTGCGCAGGATGATCACGTTGTCGGCGACGAACTCCTCGATGCCGTGGCGCGTGACCTCGCCGTATTCGTCGATCCGCTCGCCGGTGAACAGCACGGTCACGCCGAGCTGCTTGAGCTTGGTGGTGATCCGGAACAGCTCTGCGCGCAGGATCGGCTGATTGGGGAACTGCACGAACAGCGCATTGAGCGAGTCGAGCGAGATGCGCTTCGCGCCGAGCTTCTTCACCGCGCGCTCGATGCGCGACAACAGGGCGCTGAGGTCGAAGCTGCCCACGACGGACGTCGGCTCCTCGGGGTCGGGGGCGGCGTCGATGAAGGTCCATTTGCCGCTCTTCTCCCACCCGGCAATGTCCCAGCCGAAGCCCAGCATGTTCGCCCGGATGTCCTCGACCCGGTCCTCGAAGGTCACGAACACGCCCGGCTCGTCGTCGTGGACGATCCCCGAGGCGAGAAAGTGCGTCGCGAACACCGTCTTCGCGCTCCCGGCGGTGCCGGCGACGAGCGTGGCGCGGGCGCGCGGCAGGCCCCCCTCGGAGATGAGGTCGAAGCCGGGGATTCCGGTCCGATGTTTGGGCACCGTCATGGCGCGGGTCATGTCGTGGGTGGGGAGGGGAAGAGGGCAAGGGCGGCGAGGACCTGGGCGGTGTCGCCGAGGTCGCCAGTGACACGGCGCCGAGGGGCTGGGGCTTCGCGGACTACCGTCGGTGTCGTGAGGATGCGGTACTCGTCCGCCGCCTCCGGATCTTCCAGCACGTCCACCATCTCCACCTGGGCACCACCGTTGGCGAGCGCGGCCACCGCGCGTGCGAGATTCGCCGCGGCCTCCCGGGCGCGCGGCGAATCACCAGCGATGAACAGCTTGAGACGGAGCTCGGACGCCATCGGAGATCGAGAGAGGTGAGCGTCAGGATCTGGATAGCGGCAAAGCAAGCTGCGCGCCGTGCGGGGTGCGTCACTGGCTCGGGAGAGTCACACGCCCCATTTTCCCCTTCGCAGACCCGAATCCCACCCCATCGCCCGCCATGGCTGCCCCCTCCCTGCGTCCCCGGTCCGCCAGCGAGATCGTCGACGCGGCGTTCCAGATCCTGCGGGCCAACTACGGGCAGTTCGTGACCTGTTCGGCCATCGCCTATGCGCCACTCCTGCTGCTGCGCCTCCTGGTCGTCGGCGACCCGATGCGGTTCCTCGGTACCGATCCGACGACGATCGCGAGCGAAGTCTACTGGAGCATGGGAGCAGCGTTCCTGGGGGGCTGGCTGACCTTCTCGCTCATGAGCGCGGTGATCCAGGTCTGCGCCTCGCAGGCCTATCTCGGCGACGAGGTGGACGTGGGGCTCGCGGTGCGCCGCGCCCTGCCGAGGGTCCCCCAGGTGCTCCTCTCGGCCGTGCTGAAGTTCGCGCTGATGACGCTGGGATTCCTGCTGATGATCTTTCCGGTCCTGTGGGTGGTGGCGTTGCTCTTCGCGGTCACTCCCATCATCGTGCTCGAGGGACGCGGCGTGTTCGCGTCCATGTCCCGATCGGCGTCGCTCTCGAAGGGGCGGAAGTGGCACATCCTCAACACGCTCGGGCTGGTGGCGATCATCTACTACCTGCTGGTGCTGGGATTCTCCCTCGTCGCGGCGATCTTCGGCAACTTCGTGGTGAGCACGATCATGAGCGCGGTGGTGACGGTGCTCGTGTACCCGGTCGTCGCCATCGCCGAGACCGTGCTGTACTACGACGCGCATCCAGAGCGAAGGGCTGGACATCGAGCTGATGACGGGAGCGCTCGAACCGGCGCCCGGCGCGGCGGCCACCTGAGCAGGGGCCCGTGATGATCCAGGTCGCGCCACGCGTGTGGCCGGCCGACGCCGTGCACGACACGGTGGCGGCCGTCGTTCGCGGAGCGGCGTTTCGCCGGTCGCTGCCCAGCAGCCTCGCCGAGCGACTGATGGCGTGGCTGGGCGAATGGTTCGAGCGGCTCTTCCACTTCGTCGGCGGCCGAACGTCGTCGCGGGCCATCGCGCTTGCGTTCGTGGCGACGCTGGTGCTGCTGGTCGTCGCGCGGCTGGTGCTCGCGGCTCAGGCGCGCGACGTCGAGTCCTTCACGTCCATGCGCGGTCGGCGGACCGGCGCGCTCGACGACCCGTGGCGGGCAGCGGAACGGTTGATCGCCGAGGGACGCTTCGAGGAAGCGGCGCATGCGCTGTATCGTGGCGTGCTGACGAGCATTGCGCAGCGCGAGCAGCTGCGCCTCGATCCATCGAAGACGAGCGGCGACTATGGGCGCGAGCTGAGAAGGCGCGGGTCCCCCATGCTATCCGCCTTCCGCGCGTTCGCGCGCCGCTTCGATTGGGCCGTGTACGGGCGAGGCGGCTGCGACGCGACTTCGCTCGCCGCGCTCCGCGAGCTGGCGGAGCCCTTCGCTCCGCGGGCGCGGGCCGCATGAGCGAGCAAACGCCCGCGCCGACGCGTCCGCCGGACTGGTGGACCCGCCCGCGCGTCGTGCTCCCCATCGTCGGCGCGTTCGTCATCCTGCTCGCGCTGCTCACGCCGCAGCCCTCGCTCGGCCGCATGGGCGATCCACGACTGACGTCGCATCTCGCGGGCTCGCTGAATGCGCGGGCGCTCGCCGAGACGGCGGAGCGGTTCGGCTTCGAAGTGGTGCGTCGCGACAGCGCCGCGGCGCCGGCGGCGGACGCGGCGCGCGGACGGACGATTCATGCGGTGCTCGCGCCGCCGATGCCGATCACGGGTCCGGAAGCGCACGCGTATCTCGAGGCGGTGCGCGGCGGCGACGCGATGCTGCTCGTGTTCGACGGCCGCAA
>DASSIC010000280.1:0-4575 GCA_035692325.1 Gemmatimonadaceae bacterium
CTCGACGAGGTGGACAAGCTCGGCCAGGACTATCGCGGTGATCCGTCGGCGGCGCTGCTCGAGGTGCTCGATCCCGAGCAGAATCGCGCGTTCAACGATCATTACCTCGAAGTGGATTACGACCTCTCCCAGGTGCTGTTCATCACGACCGCGAACAGCCTCGCGACGATCCCCGAGCCGCTTCGCGATCGCATGGAGATCATTCGCCTCCCCGGCTACCTGGAGCACGAGAAGCTCGCGATCGCGCGCCAGTTCCTCCTGCCGCGCCAGCTGACGCAGCACGGCATCGACCCGGCGACGGTGACGGTCGACGCCGACGTGATCCCGGCGATCGTGCACGGCTACACGCGCGAGGCAGGGGTGCGCGATCTCGAGCGCAGACTCGGCCGGCTGGCGCGCAAGCTCGCGCGCGCGCGCGCGGAGCGCCGTGCGACGGTCGCGTCGGATGCCGAGGCGCCGGTGATGAAGGATCATGTCTCCGCCGAGCAGCTGCACGCGATGCTCGGCGTCGCGCCCTTCGATCCGTCGGCGAACGTGATCGAGGACAAGGTGGGCGTCGCGACCGGGCTCGCGTACACCAGCGTGGGCGGCGACGTGCTGGAGATCGAGGTGAGCGTGGTGCCCGGCCGCGGCCGGCTGCAGCTCACCGGCACGCTGGGTGACGTGATGAAGGAGTCGGCGACGGCCGCGCTGAGCTACACACGTGCGCGCGCGACCGCGCTCGGCCTCGAGCGCGAGTTCCTGCGGGCGCGCGACATCCACGTGCACATCCCCGCGGGCGCCACGCCAAAGGATGGGCCGAGCGCGGGCATCGCGATCGCCTGCGCGCTCGTGAGCGCGCTCACCGGCATCCCGCTGCGCGGCGACGTGGCGATGACGGGCGAGATCACGCTGCGCGGGCGCGTGCTCGCGATCGGCGGGCTCAAGGAGAAGACCGTGGCGGCGCTGCGCAACCGCGTCGCGCACGTGATCCTGCCGCAGGAGAATGCGCGCGATCTCGACGAACTGCCGGCCGAGGTGAAGGCAGGGATCCGCTTCCACCCCGTGCGCTCGATGGACGAGGTGCTGGCGGTCGCGCTCTCGCGGGCCGTGACGGCGCGCGCCGACGACGAGACCCCGACGATGGTGGCGCATTGACGCAGGATCCGCTCGTCATCAAGTCCCTCGAGTTCATCGGGCCGATGGCGACGGCGGAGGGATGGCGCCCGACGAACGAGCTGCCGGAGGTGGCGTTCGCCGGCCGGTCGAACGTGGGCAAGTCGTCGCTGCTCAACCGGCTCGTGCGCCGTAAGGCGTTCGCGCGGGTGAGCAACACCCCCGGCCGCACGCGCGAGATCAACTTCTTCAAGGTCAACGGCACCTTCGTGCTCGCCGACCTGCCGGGCTACGGGTACGCGAAGATCTCCAAGACGCGCAAGGCGGAGTGGCTGCCGCTGATCGAGGGGTATCTGCGCGCGTCCCCCGCGCTGCGCGGCGTGGTGCAGCTCCTGGACGTGCGGCATGCGCCGTCGGAGGAGGATCTCCAGATGCTCGACTTCCTGGCCGAGATCGAGGCGCCGACGATCGTGGTGCTGACGAAGATCGACAAGCTCCGGCCGCGCGAGGTACCCGAGCGGGTGCACGAGATCGCGGTCTCGCTGCGACTCGAGGACGAGCAGCTGATCCCGTTCAGTGCCGAGACGAACCAGGGGCGCGACGAGCTGGCGTCGGCGCTGGTGTCGCTGATCGAGCTGCCATCGTGGCGTGCGGCGCCCTCCCGAGATGCGTTGCCCCCCGAAGACGCGAAAGACGCGGCAACCCAACCGACTCGGAACGAGTCGAACCCAGAACACCCGCACGCTCGGCCGTGACGCGCTCATGCCGGCTTTCTGAAAGTCGCGGTTCCTGCCAACGGAGAGCCCGGACACGCGGTTCCTGAAGCTGCTCGGAGGTTTGGACGCGATCGAGGCCTCCGACGGGGGCGGCGCGCTGCCTGACAGGTCACCGGCTCTTGGCGGCGCCCTCGATGAGCGAATTGGCAATTGTCGTGGTGATCAAACCGACTGGGGTACGCGACCGGCTTTGGCCTGGTGAACGTCGGCGGGCGGGGGGGGCACGCCAATCCGACGCGCAAGCATGTTGCAGAATTGGGTGCTGCTACACTCGCGAGTGTAGCAGCTACGGCGCCAGACGACGGTGACGGTTGCACTCCGCGCGCCCAAGTGGTGAGCCACCTTGCACTTCCGGCGACGCACGGTCATGGATCGCCGGTTGCCTTGCCAATGGTCGTCCTCCTTCTCCCTCGGCACCGTCGCGCACCTGGCGCGTACGCGTCGCCGCACAGATCACCGCGGGCACCCCCCGCAGGAGCATGTACATGCAGAGTTTCACGCTGGCGCGGGCAGTTGGGCTCGTGTGCGCCACCGTCGCGTTGACGGCGTGCGAGTCACCACCTGAACGCCTGGCTGGGCCGAGCGATTCCCGGAAGGCTGTGGTCTGCGAGGAAGGAATGGACTGCAACCCGCCTGATCCGACGCCCACTGGAGTCGTGGGGCGGTTCGGATTGGTCATCCACGACAACGCCACCTCCAGCGAGCTCAGTGCACTTTCGGCCCTGCACGTCAACTTGGTTAGGCTGACCGTGGATTGGGGACACGAGCGCCTGATCCCGGGATGGGCGGACCTCCAGATGCAAGCGCTGCACGACGCCGGCGTTGATGTGCTTGCGACCGTCGCCTATCGGTATACCGAGTCCGAGCGCAATAGCCTGATGGGGACGACGGGTTATGAGACCTGTACGGACAGCACCTATCCGGGAGGGTGCATCCCGACCGGCGCGGCGTGGGATCAGCTCTACGCGGATTGGGTGAGCTTCGTCGGCACGCTCGTCGCAAACAACAAGGACCGAGTCAAGTATTGGAGTCCGTGGAACGAGGCCAACGAGCATTACTTCTTTACCGGTGCGGACTGGCAGTATAACGCACTGGCCAGCGCACTCTGCAACGCCGTGCGAGCCAACAGCACGCCCACAGCACCGCTCTATTGCGTCGGTCCCGAGCTCGCGATCCATCGCCCTGGCCAAGCCGGTTACGGAACGGAATGGAGCTGGCTGAGCAGCACGATGGCCGCAGCGAACTTCGACATCATTGCCGTGCACTGGTATCAGACGATCGACGACGTGAAGGCGAAGGTGAACTACGTGAAGAGCCAGTATCCGGGCAAGCCGGTGTGGGTCACTGAATCCGCCATGGCCGATCCGACTTGGCGCGAACCGGCGGCCGATCCGGAGTTCCAGGAGCAGGACCTGGTCGCGAAATGGCTCGATCTGAAGTCGGGATGGGGGCCAATCGACGCGCTGTTCTACTACGATCTCCATAGCCGCGGGGGCGGCATCACCCAAGACTTCAACCCGCGTCCCGCGTACTATGCCCTGAAGCGGCTCAACGAAGGGATTTACGCCGACCCGACCCCGGGTAATTGCTCGACGGCGACGGGCAATGCGCTGTGCGCGTACACGAGCTGGATTCCCGAAGGATACGGCTGCCGGATGGACGTATATGCGCGCAACTCCACGGGCCAGCCGGTCATGGGCGTCACGATCGCAGCCAACGAGGCGACCACGGCGTGGGGATATCAGGAGCTCGGCACCAGAAAAACCAATGCGGCGGGCGTGGCATCGTTCACGGCGCATTGCGACCACGACCACACCGCCCGCTTCGTCACCGGCACCGGCTTCGTGCTGAAGAACTGGTGGGCGCCCACGACGAGCCCGGTCATGCGCCCATCAGCGGGAAACATCGGCCTCTATACGTTCATCGTCGCGCCATAAGCTGGCGTGCGGAATGACCGTAACCGGCGGGCGTTACACACATCCTCCCGCCGGTTACGCCGGGGCACGCGCATTCCGATTCCGTAGCCCGTATATTTGTGCATGCCCTTTCTCCCCCTCCGCCGCCTGGCGCCAGCGGGCAACGCGAGCCTCGCAGATGCCTGGCTCGAGCGCATCGCCGACCGCCTCGCCAACCCCGGCGCCGACCTTGCCGCCGACCGCGCCCTGCTCTGCCGCGAAGTGCTGACGGAGCTCAGCTATCCCGAATACGCGGCGAATTATGAGACGGCGGTTGCGGACGTAGCCCTTCCGCTCGGGACGCGCCTCGCGCTCTCGGCGCTCGACCCGCGCAACATCACGCTCGAGCCCGAGTTCTACGCCGACTGCGACGACGCACGCTTCCAGCCGGTGAAACCGCTGCTGTGGCTCTGGTATTCGTTCGATCGCACGACGCTCGCCGGGCAGAACGTGGATCTTGCCGTGAAGCTGCGCCGGCTGCTCGCCAAGCGGATCTTCTCGGCGTGCGGCGAGAACTTCAAGGCGTTCCACAACGTCGAGTTCTCGTTTGGTTACAACATGGAAGTCGGCGACAACGTCGTCATCCATCGCAACGTGCTGCTCGACGACCGCGGCGGGATCCGCATGGGCAACAACGTGTCGGTCAGCGACTACGCCAACATCTACAGCCACACGCACAGCATCGTCGATCAGCGCGACGTCACCAACGCGCTCACGATCCTCGAGGACGGGGTGCGGATCACGTACCA
>DASSIC010000281.1:0-3297 GCA_035692325.1 Gemmatimonadaceae bacterium
AGCCGTGGCAAGGCGAGTCTGTTCCTCGAGGCGCTGCCGAGTGGCGGCGAACTGCTCGAACTCCGGGCGCGACCGCACGGAATCGAGGCCACGCGACGTTTCGACCGCAAGCGCCGCCGTCGCGGGAGCGACGAGCACCGCATCGCCGGCGATCGGCCGCCCCGTGAGGAGCGCGAGCCGCGCGAGCGCGGCGCCACGGTCGGCGGCGAGGGCGAGCCGATCCTGACGACGCTCGTCGAGCGTTGCGGCGATCGCGGCGGTGTCGCCGCGCAGTGCGGCGCCCTCGCGAAAGCGCACGACCATCTCGCGCAGCCGGGCCGACAGCTCGGCGATCGCCGCGTCGGTCTCCGACATGCGCTCCTGAAGGCCGGCGGCGGTGAAGAAGGCGTCGGTGACCTCCTGCCGCAACGCGAACAGCGTCGTGCGTACCTGGGCTTGCGACTCCGCCAGCCGCGCGCGTTCCACCTCGCGTCGCGATGCGAAGGTGGGATCGAGCAGTGGCGCCTCGGCGCCCAGATGCGCGTCGTACGTGTCGTGCGGCGGCGTCGGGATGGAGATGCCGGGCACCGCGATCGGAATCGTCGTGACCGCGGACTGGTATTGCGCCTGACCATCGAGGGCCAGCGACGGCAAGCGGTCGGCGGCGATGTTGCGCAGCCGCAGCTCGGTGGCGGCCTCCTGGAGCCGCAGCTGCCGCTGCCGCGGATCGGCGCTCACGGCCTGGCTCAACAGCTCGCCGTAGCGGATCGTGTCGCGCTGCGCAGAGGCATGCATCGGCGTGACCAGCACCGTTGCGGCACCGAGGGCGGCGAAGAGCGCGCGTCTCATGGCCGGAGCGCCGCGAGGAAGAAGTCGGGGAGGCTGCGCTTGCGCTCCTCGATGAAGTCGCGGAAGCCGGCGTCATCCATCCCCATCACCGCGCACAGCAGCGGCTGCGCGGCGAAGGGAAAGATGCAGAGCGAGACGAGATTCGTGAGGAACTGCTGCGCCGAGATGGGACGGATGGTGCCGGCGCGGATGCGGGCGTCGATCTGCACCTGCAGGGCCTGCAGCACGATCTGCGGCGAGGCGCCCTCACGCAGCTCGCTCAGCGCCTGCACGAGCTGGCGTCCGCGCTCGGGGTCGTGATTCAGTTCGGCGATGACATAGGCCGGTGCGTACGGCGTCTTCGAGAGCTGCTCGAGGTAGACCGCGATGATGCGGCGCACCTTGTCCTCCAGCTCGGTGTCGGATCGCGCGACTTCGACGACGCGGGCGAAGATGCCGCCCGCGACGCGCTGGAAGACGCCGTCGGCGAGGCGGCTCTTGTTGCGGAAGTAGTAATGGAGCAGCGCCTTGTTCACGCCGGCCTCGTCGGCGATCTCCTGCATCCGCGCCCCGGCCGTGCCTCGACGAACGAACACCTTGTGCGCCGCGTCGAGGATGCGCTGCTCGGCGGCGTCATCCGTGGCAGGGGGGCGCTCCGCAGCCGGTCTTGTCTTAACCATATGGTTTCACCGTTTGGTTAAGAGCAAGTATAGCACTTCAGATGGAGCGCGCAAGATCGGCGTGCGGCACGGGTGGTGCGCCTGCCGCGAACCATTGGGCCGGCGTCGCCCTTAGGTTGAGGCGACGGCACCGCGCCGCCATGAACCCTGCACCCAGAGCGAACCACATGCAGCTCGCGATGATCGGCCTCGGCAAGATGGGCGGCAACATGACCGCGCGGCTCATGCGCGACGGCCATTCCGTCGTCGTCTACGACCATCATGCCGAGAACGTCGCCAAGTACGTCGCGCTCGGCGCGAAGGCCGCGACCGACCTGCCGAACCTCACCGGACAGCTCAGCGGCCCACGCATCGTGTGGATCATGGTGCCGGCCGGCGCGCCGGTCGATGAAACGATCACTGCGCTCCTGCCGGGGCTGAAGCCGGGCGACATCATCATCGACGGCGGCAACTCCAACTACAAGGAGACGCGCGCGCGCGCCGAGCGGCTCGCGGCGCAGAAGATCAACTTCATCGACGCCGGAACGAGCGGCGGCATCTGGGGGCTGGAGAACGGCTACTGTCTCATGGTCGGTGGTCCCCCGGAGGCCGTGAAGACCTGCGAGCCGATCTTCCTCTCGCTCGCGCAGAAGGGCGGCTACATGCACGTCGGCCCCGCGGGCTCCGGCCACTACGTGAAGATGGTGCACAACGGCATCGAGTACGGGCTGCTCCAGGCGTTCGCCGAGGGCTACGAGATCCTCGCCGCATCGAGCAAGTACCCGGATCTCGATCTGCACGGGATCGCCGAGCTGTGGCAGCACGGCAGCGTCGTGCGATCGTGGCTGAACGAGCTGGCGGTGCGCGCCTTCGAGAAGGACCCGAAGCTCGACAAGCTCAAGGGCTACGTCTCCGACTCGGGCGAAGGGCGATGGACGGTGGCCGAGGCGATCGAGGAGGACGTGCCCGCGCCGGTGATCACGCTGTCGCTGCTGATGCGCCTGCGCTCGCGGCAGGAGGACTCGTTCGGCGGCAAGGTGATCGCGGCGCTGCGCAACGAGTTCGGCGGCCATGCGGTGAAGGGCACGTGACGGCGCCGGTTGCTGGACACGTCCGGCTCACGCCGAAGATCAGCGGGCAGTTCGGCATCGTGCCGGGCGCGCCCGCGGAGCAGGCCGACCCCTGTACGATGGTGATCTTCGGTGCGACCGGCGACCTCACCAAGCGCAAGCTCTTTCCCGCGCTCTACCAGCTCGCGGCCGAGCACCTGCTGCATCCGAACTTCGCGGTGCTGGCGGTGGGACGCGAACAGAAGGAGACCGACGACAGCTTCCGCGAGCGCATCAGGGGTGCGCTGGTGGAGTCGGACGAAGTGAAGCACTTCGACGACGAGGTGTGGAAGCGCCTCGCCGCGCGCACCTTCTACGCGGGCGGCGACGCGAGCGACGACTCGGCGTATGCGCTGATCAAGCGTCGACTCGTCGAGATCGAGGCCGAACGTCCGAACGAGGAGCGCAATCGCTTCTTCTACCTGGCGGTGCCGCCCAGCGTGTTCGAGCCCATCGTGCGGCATCTGTCGACGAGCGGGCTCGTCCCTCGGCACGAGAACCCGAAGGAGCGGCCGTGGGCGCGCGTCGTGGTGGAGAAGCCGTTCGGCCACAGCCTCGAGACGGCGAAGCAACTCAACGACCTCGTCCTCTCGCTGTTCGCCGAGCATCAGCTCTACCGGATCGATCACTATCTGGGGAAGGAGACGGTCCAGAACGTCCTCGTGTTCCGGTTCGCCAACTCCATCTTCGAGCCCCTCTGGAACCGCGCGCACATCTCGCAC
>DASSIC010000282.1:0-2020 GCA_035692325.1 Gemmatimonadaceae bacterium
CGCGCGCTACATGCACTACGGCATCCGCGAGCACGGCATGGGGTCGATCATGAACGGCATGGCGCTGCACAAGGGGCTCGTGCCCTTCGGCGGCACCTTCCTGATCTTCTCCGACTACATGCGCCCGGCCATCCGGCTCGCGGCGGTCATGAAGCAGCACGTCATCTACATCTACACCCACGACTCCATCGGCCTCGGTGAGGACGGCCCCACGCACCAGCCGGTGGAGCAGCTCTCGGCGCTGCGCGCGATCCCGGGGCTCACCGTGATCCGTCCCGCCGACGCCAGCGAGACGGCGGAAGCGTGGAAGGTGGCGATCGCGCACTCGCACGGGCCCGTCTGCCTCGTGCTCACGCGACAGAAGCTCGGCTTCATCGATCGCAAGGAGTACGCGAGTGCCGAGGGGGTGGCGAAGGGCGGGTACGTGCTGGCCGATGCGAGCGGTGGCGAGCCGCAGGTGGTGCTGCTCTCGAGCGGGAGCGAGGTGGCGCTCATCATGGCGGCCCGCGAGAAGCTGCAGGCCGGCGGCGTGCGCACGCGCGTCGTCAGCCTCGCCAGCCACGAGCTGTTCGCCGAGCAGTCGAAGGAGTACCGCGAGTCGGTGCTGCCCACGGGCGTGCCGCGCGTCAGCATCGAGGCGGCGCACACGATGAGCTGGTACCGCTGGGTGGGCTCCGACGGTGTGGTGCTCGGCATCGACCGCTACGGCGCGAGCGCGCCGTACGAGACGATCTACACCGAGCTCGGTCTGACGGTGGAGAAGGTCGTCGAGGCCGCGCGCAGCGTCGTTCACGCGTGACACGCTGGCGCGCTGCGCTCGCCGGTCTCGCGCTGCTGGCGGCGCGGCCCGCGCTCGCGCAGCGCGCTGACAGCACTCTCGTCGTGCGCATCCTGGACGTGGGCCAGGGCGACGCGATCCTCATCCAGAACGGCGGGTCCGTCGTGCTCGTCGACGGCGGGCCCAACCCGAAGGCGCTCGGCCGCTACCTCGACGAGTACGGCCTCAACGGCGACACGATCGCCGCGGTGATCCTCTCGCACGCGCACGGCGACCACTACATGGGGCTGCGCGAGCTGTTCGCCAGGAAGCGGCACATCACCGTGCGCTACTTCTGGGAGAATCAGGACCCGTCACCCAACGTCACGCTCAGGCGGCTGCGCGACCAGATCGGGGCGCGCGTGCGCGAGGGGTCGCTCGTCTATCGTGATACTGATGATCCGTGCGCGAACGGCACGTCCATCTGTACCGTCACGTTACGCGGCGGGGCGAAGCTCCACATCATGCGCCCCGATCCCGACGGCCACGGCGCCAACAACCGCTCGGTGGCGCTCAAGCTCGTCGGCCCCGACTCGGCGTTCACGATGTGGCTGGCCGGCGACGCCGAGCGCGAGGAGCTGGACTGGTTCGACCAGGTGGCGGGCTACGCGCACGATCCCGGCATGCAGGTGGACGTGCTCAAGGCCGACCACCACGGCAGCTGCAACGGCGTGACGCCGCGCTATCTCGACCTGCTGCGCCCCTCGCTCGTGGTGGCGTCACTCGCCGCCATGAACGACTACGGGCACATGCACGAGCAGGCGAAGGACCAGTTCCGCCGCCGCCAGCTCGACTGGTACCGCACCGATCAGAACGGGACGATCACCCTCAGGTGGCCCGCGGTGTCGGGGAAGGGCTACTCGATCGAGGTGGAGCGGGGGGGACGTAGTCTGGACGGGCCGAGCGATCGCCGGGCGCGATGTGACTGAGGCGCGAACGACGACTGACGACGCGGGACGAGTTGAGCGGTGAAGGGTGGCCGACCGAGAAGCGTGATCGAGTCAAACCCGTCAACGTCGTTGACTCTTCACGCCCTCCCGCCGTCCACGCCCCTCTTCTTCACCTCTTCACACGTCCCGCTCTCGAGCCGTCAGCGGCTGATGAGCGCGTCGACGATCCGCTCCCCCGCATGCCCATCCCATCCCTCCGGCATGCGCGGCGGATTCGGTGGGGCGGCGGTGCGCACGAGTGCGGGGAGCGACG
>DASSIC010000283.1:0-7699 GCA_035692325.1 Gemmatimonadaceae bacterium
AGGGCGGCGTAGTGGAACCAGGCCGCCGTGGGCGGCCGGGTGCCGAAGAGCGGCCGCGCGACGGCCAGCGCCGAGTCGGCGGCGGCGACGTCGCCCGACCGGAGCGCCACGACGCCGAGCGACGTCTGGATGCGCGGGTCCTTCGCGCCGCCGCGGCGGATCGCCTCGTCGAGCGCGCTCTTCGCCTTGTCGTACTGCCCCAGCCGCTCGAGCGCGTACGCCAGGTTGTGCAGCGCCGCGGGGCGCGCGCCGGGCTGCGCGCAACACTCCTCGAACGCCACCGCGGCGTCGTCCCACTTGCCCTGCCGCATGAGGGCGAGTCCGATGTAGAAGCGCGCGGGGGCGTCGTCGGCGCGGAGATCGGTGACGCGGCGAAACTCGCGCATCGCCTCGTCGAGCATCCCCGTCTTGTAGAAGGCGATGCCGAGATTCCGGTGCTCGTCCACGCGCGAGTCGCTCACCACCGGCTCGACCGCCTTGGTCTTGCCCACGCGCTGGGCGAAGCCGGCGCTCACGAGGCCGTAGATCGCCTTGCCGGCGTCGAACTCGCCGAGCCCCGACTCCTCCATGATCGACGACACGTCGCGCCGCCCGTCGAGGAGATCGACGACGAGCTCCTGCTCGCGCGTCAGCTCGACCTTGCTCTCCTCGATCTTCTTCCGGTCGACGTCGAACACGAGATCGAACGCGGGAATCTTCTTCTCGATCAGCGTCCATTCGTCCACGCGCCGCGCGCCCTCGAGCAGGAGCGACTCGGGGTTGATCGAGACCTGGAAGTCCTGCTCCTCGGGGCGCACGTCCGCCTCGAAGTTGAACGTCCCCTGCATCCAGGTGAACAGGAAGTACACCGCCTCCTCGATCTGGAGGCGGATCTGCGAATGCAGCGCTTCCTTCGTGATGGCGCCCTGCGCCACCAGCAGCTCGCCGATGCGCTTGTCACGGTGCAGCGCCTGGGCGCTGATCGCCGCCTCGAGCTGTGCCTGCGTCACCGAGCCCGCCTTCACGAGGATGTCGCCGATGCGGTCGCGCCGGTTGACGATCGACGCGTAGCAGATCTGCCCCTTGTCGAAGTAGATGTAGCCGAAGTTGTTGCGATGGGTGACGGCGAGGCATCCCGTCTTCTTGCCCATCGCGAGCAGCTGCAACACGTCGGGGAGGCTGGCCTCCTTGAGACTGCCCTTGATCGCCATCAGCGCAGCTCCTCGACGAGACGGCCCGATGCGTCGGGCCATTCCCAGATGATCTTCTCGTCGTCGAGGAAGAAGGTGTCAGCCGCCTGGCGCACGGAAGAGGGCGGCGACGTCGCGGCGCCATTCGCCGGCTCGAGCGTCAGCTTCGCGATGGGCAGCGTGAGCGGCGCACCCGCCTGCTCCGCGGCCGCCATCAGGCGATGCACGGTGCCGATCAACTCGCGGACGCTCGCCGCCGACCGCTCGGCCAGGTACGACAGCAGCTCCGGCGTGACCGGTACATTCGCGACGGCGAGGAACCGGGTGAACAGCTTCTCGCGCAGTGTGCGGTCGGGGGCATTGAGCTCCGCCACCAATCCACCCTCGAAGCGGGAGCGCAGCCGCTCCTCGAGTCCCTCGATCTGCTTGGGCGGCACGTCGCTGGCGAACACCAGCTGCTTGCCCGCGGCGTGGAAGTGGTTGAACACGTGGAACAGCTCGTCCTGCGTGCGCTCCTTGCCGCCGACGAACTGCACGTCGTCGAGCAGCAGCGCGTCGGCCGCGCGGTAGCGGGCGCGAAAGCGCTCGATCGTCCCGTCCTGCAGCGCCGCGATCAGCTCGTCGATGAACAGCTGCGCACCGACGCAGGCGACGCGATAGCTCGCGCCGCCGCGGCGTGCGAGCTCGTTGCCGATCGCGTTCAGCAGGTGCGTCTTGCCCACGCCACTCGGCCCGGCGAGAAAGAGCGGATTGTAGCGGTGCCCCGGCTCGGTGATCACGGCGTCGGCCGCGCGCACGGCCATCTGGTTCGACGGACTTTCCTCGAACGTCGCGCGCGCGAAGGCGGCCTGCGGACCAGCCGGCGGCACCGCGCCGGCGAGGGCGCGCTCGACGAACGCCGCCGCTTCGCTGAGCCGCTCCGGATCGCGGAAGAGCTCCGTGCCACCCAGCGTGGGATCGACGGCGCTGACCTGCTGCTCGAGCTCCTTGAGCTGCTCCACCGCCTGGGCGAAGCCGCGCACGAGCGCCTCCCAGTTCTCCGGCGCCTTCTGCTCCTGCATCAGCCGCTCGAGCGGCCGCGTGCGAAAGCCTTCGCCATTCCAGAACGCGACCGCTTCACCGACGCGCACCTTCCAGGGCTCGATCCCGGCCGCCACCGCGCTGGCGATGTCGGTAAGGAAGCTGAAGAACTCGTCCTGTCTGGCGGCGGTGGGCGAGCCCGGCGGCGCGGGCTCCGGCGCGCCGACGAGCGCGTTCACCTGGGCCGGCGTGAGCGTGCCGTCGGTCACCTGCGCCGAAACGAGGCGGTTGAGCGCCCCCTGCAGCTCGCGGATGTTGGTGAACTCCACCCGCGCCAGCTCCTCGATCACGCCGGGCTCGAAGGTGACGTTCTTCTCCTCGCACTTCGCGCGCAGGATGGCGACGCGCGTCTCGTAGTCCGGAACGCCGATGTCGACGATCAGCCCGCCGCTCAGCTTCTGGATCAGCCGCTCGTCCACATCGGCGATCTCCGCCGGTGGGCGGTCGCTCGTCATGACGATCTGGCGCTTGCTCCCCTGCAGGGAGTTGAGCAGCCGCAGCAGCTCGCTCTGCGTCTCGCGCCGGCCGGTGAGGAACTGCATGTCGTCGATCAGCAGCACGTCGACGCGGCCGTAGCGCTGCTTGAAGCGGTCCATCTCCCCCGTCGCGATCGCCGCGTGCAGCTGCTCGACGAAATCCTCGAGCGGCACGTATTCGATCGCCATGTCGGGATGTCGCGCCATCGCCTGGTTGCCGATGGCGTGCGTGAGATGGGTCTTGCCCAGTCCCGAGCTGCTGTAGATGAACAGCGGGTTGTACACGGCGCCCGGCGCGTCGCTCACGGCGTGCGCGGCGGCGACGGCGAGCCGGTTGGCCGAGCCGACGACGTAGTTGTCGAAGCGCGTCCGCTTGTCGACTCGCATTCCTACTTGGTGCCCGCTCCCGCGGCGGTTCCCGGCGAAGCGCCGGCGGCGCTCAGGCGACGCAGCACCTGCTCGGAGATCCCGCGCAGCGTCTCGAACACGCCCGGGCCGTGCAGCGCGTCGGCCGAGAACTCCGGCGACCCGCGGAAGTTGATCGCGTCGGACAGCTCGGCCACGGGCAGGATGAGCTCCTTGGGCAGATCCTGCTTGTTGTACTGCACGACGATCGGCATCGTGCGCGGGTCCACCCCCTGCTCCGCCAGGTTCGCGTGCAGGTCCTGGAAGCTCTCGATGTTCTCCTCGAGCTGGCGCGCCTGGCTGTCCGCGACGAACACCACGCCGTCGGCGCCCTGGAGCACGAGCCGCCGCGTCGCCTGATAGTAGACCTGTCCCGGCACCGTATAGAGCTGGAACTTGGTCGTGAAGCCCGAGATCGAGCCGAGGTCGAGGGGGAGGAAGTCGAAGAAGAGGGTCCGGTCGGTCTGCGTCGCGAGCGAGACCATCTTTCCCTTCCGGTCCTCCGGCACCTGCCCGTAGATGTAATGCAAGTTCGTCGTCTTCCCCGAGCGACCAGGCCCGTAGTAGACGATCTTGCAAGTGATCTCGCGCGTGGCGTAGTTGACGAGCGACACGAGGTGGGTGGGCGCGGAGGAGGCTAGGCCCGTCCGAACAGGACGGCCAGATTGCGGTTCAGGTCGCGCTCGAAGTGTTCCGCGAGCGCGGGAGTGGCGGGTGCGGCTTCCTTGGGAGCGGCCGCGACGAGCGCAGCGGCCATCTCCTCGAAATACATGCGAACGAGACCGAGCGAGCTTTCCGGCCCGAAGACCGTCAAGAAAATGTACGCCCCGCGCGGCCAGACTGCCTCGGCTAAAAATATCTGACGCTCTCGACCTACATGGTGCAACCCGCGGAAGGGCTTGCCGTCCACGAGCTTGCCCAGCTCTCCCGCCGAGGCGTGGATGCCGGCGGCGAGAGCGCAGGCGGACATCACGTCCACGGCACGCGCAAAGCCATGCTGCGCCAGCACCTGCCCGCTGGGATGCAGCAGCAGCGCAAGCTCGGCGCCCGCTTCGCTGACGAAATGCTTCAGCGGCGCCTCGATCCACGACTCGACGACGGCGAGCTGCATCATCCGTCGCCACCTGCGGAGCTGAGCCCCGCGATCGCCTTCAGCAGCTCCACGCGAATCAGCCCGACGTTCACCGTCGGTTCCGCGACGACCACCAGCACGAGCGCTCCGCCGCCGACGGCGCACAGCCGTCCACCGGGCGCCTCGAGCTGCATGAACGACACGGCGCCCATGCCCGCCGCCCGCGCGGAGAGCCGCGCTTTGCGATAGAGCGACGCGGCCAGCGCCGCGACCCGATCACCGTCCTGGCCGATCTGGAGATTCGAGTCCACGACGATGCCGTCGCGTTCGCTGACCACGAGCGCCGCGGTCACGCCACGCTGGCGGGTCATCGCATCCAGCATCGCGGCGAAGGGGGTGGCCATCAGACGCGCCCTCCCAGCCACTTGGTCGCGCGCTCGGTGCAGCGATCGAGCAGCCGGCGGACGAGGCCCAGGGGCGTCGTGCGCGACGTGGCGAGCACGAGCAGCCCGTCGCCCTGCGAGGGCGCCATCGCGACGACTGCGACCTCGGTCTCGAACACGATCGACGACCATTCGCCCAGCTTCAGGTGTCGGGTCGCGCGGCGCGCGGCGTCGGTGACGCCGCTCAGCTCCGCGCCGACCTCCTGCGCCACGTCCCGGCCGTCGTATGCCACGTACGCCCCGGCGAGCACGAGCCCATCGGCGTCGAGCAGCATCGCGGTCTGCTCGGCGTCAGTCAGCACGTCGGCGAAGAGGAAGCGCGGATCGTGCGTCGTGCCGGGTGGCAGGCGCACCTCGCGCCGCGCGTCCACGACAGGGGGCGGCGCAGCGGCAGCAGTGGCTGGCTGCCGCGCGGCGCGCACGCTCGCCAGCGCGAGCGTCACTCCCTCATCGCTGTCGCCCACGTTGAGGGCGGCGCCGAGGTAGCGCTCCGCTTCGGGGAGGCGACCCTGTTTGAAGCAGACGAACCCCATGCCGCGCAGCGCGCCGTGATGATTCGGGACGAGGCGCAGCACCATGTCCCACTCGTCGAACGCGCGCTGCAGATCCCCCTGATCCACGGCGATGCGGGCGAGGAGATCGTGGCCATCGGGGAAGTGCGGATGCCGCTCGAGCCCGCGCATCGTGACCTTGAGCGCGAGATCGAGCTGGCCCTGCTTGCGCAGCGCCTCACCCAGCGGCACGAAGACGCGGCTGCCCGGATCGCGGGCCAGCTCGTCGCTCAGGCGGCGCACGTCTTCAGCCATCGACGTGTGCCTCCACGAGGTGGATCATCCGGGTGAGCGTCTCGAGCGCCGCGTTGACGCGTCCCGCTTCGGGCGACGCCGGAGACAGTCGGAGGAAGTGCTCCCAGCTCGCGCGCGCGTTGCCGAAGTCGCCCACGCGCACGGCGGCGAAGCCGAGGTCGAGATGCACCGCCGGCGTGAGCGGATCGGCCTGCACCGCGCGGCGCAGCACTTCCACGGCGTCGGGAAAGCGCTTGAGCAGCACGAACGCGCGCGCCGCGGCCCGGTGGGCCTCGGCGGACGTGGCGTCCATGCTGAGCGCCGCGCGGGCGGCGGTGAGCGCTTCCTCGGGCTTGCCGGCCGCGATGCACGCCCACGCGCGCTCGACGGCCGATTCCGTGCCCTTGATCGCCGACAGGTTGGGTATCGACGGGCGGTCCGATGCGCGCAGCACGACGACGCCCGTGGTGACGAGGCCGTACGCGATCTTCGCGATCTCGAACTCGCTGCGGCCGAGTGCGGCGGCGATGCCGCGCAGGTCACGGGTGCCGTCGATCATCATCAGCACCTCCCACTCGTGCGGCAGGAGGTCGAGCACCGAGGCACGGTCGTCCTCCACCGGCGCGAGGTCGGGGATGGCGCTCAGGCTCGGGACCTTGTCGGCGATGCGCGACCACTCGTCGATGCGGCGCGCCCCCTCCATCAGCAGCGACTCCGTGGAGATGCGGATCTTCGCGTCGATCGGCACCTCCGAGACCTGCCGCTCCTCGAACGAGAAGAAGCCCTCGCGCCACGACATGAGCTCGAACACGACGCTCTCGATCGCCTGATGGAGATGGCGCTCCATCTCCTTCTGCGACACCGCACCCGCCTGCACGAGGCGGTCGCCCAGGCCGAGGCCCGCCGGCGCGGCGACGGCCAGCGCGGCGGCCATGTCGGCGTCGGTGAGCTTCCCCGCCTGTCGCAGGATCCGCTCGATGGACGTCGGATTGCTCTTCACGCTGGCGTGGATGACCTTCCCGCCCTCGAACAGCACGAAGCCCTCGTCGTCGCGCAGCTCGGAGGTGACGCGCAGCGCCCCCGTCTTCCGGCTCAGGTCGAGCAGCTGGAAGACGTCGTGGATGCCGAGCTCGCGGAGTGGTCCTTCGATGGCCATGTCAGCCCACCGGGGTCGCGAGGATGGCGTGCAGATCGGCGGCGGTGCGCGCGTCCCGGCGCGCCCGGCGCGCGAACTCGCCCGCCGGCTCGAGCTCGATCACGCGCCGCCAGCGGTCGATCGCTTCACGGAACCGCTTCTGCTCGTTGAGCAGCACGCCGTCGTAATACAGGGCGCCGGCGTGATTGGGATCGAAGCGCAGCACGCGACGGAACGCCATCACCGCATCGCCCTTGCGGCCCATCGCCAGCAGCGTCTCGCCGAGCGCGAGGAGGGCGTCGAAGTGGTAGGGATCGCGCTCGAGCAGCGCGATCAGCAGATCGAGCGCCTCGTCGCCCTTGCCCGCCATGCGCCGGATCGCCGCCAGCTCCAGCGTCGCTTCGGCGTAGGTGGGCACAGCGTCGAGCGCCTTCTCGAGCTCCTCCTCCGCTTCCTTCCACTGCCCACGCTCGCGCAGCAGCCGCGCGAGGTGATAACGCACGACGGCGAAATCGGCATCCAGCTCCAGCGCATGCCGGTACGCCGCGATCGCCCCTTCGTTGTCGCCGAGCGACCGCGCGATGTCGCCCATCTTCTGATGAACGTCGGCGCGCATGGGCGCGAGCTTGCGCGCCTGATCCAGCGCGGCGAGCGCGCCGGCGGGATCGCCCGTATCGGCGCGCGCGGCCGCGGCGAGCATCAGCGCCTCGACCGTCACCGGCACCTGGACCACGAGCGTCTCGGCGATCGGCAGCGCTTCGCGTCCACGCCCCATCGCCAGCAGCGCCCACGCTTCGCCGGTGCGCGCACGCGGCGCATCCGGCTCGGCGCGCTGCGCTTCGCGGTACCGCTCGAGCGCTTCGCCGTGGAGGCCCTGCCGCGCGTAGATGTCGCCCAGCAGCGTGTAGCCTTCGGGCTTGGGCGCGCCGCGCGTCAGCGCGCGGCTCACCTCCGCCGCGGCGCGCTCGTACAGCCCCATGCCCAGGTAGTCGGACGCCATGGCGAAGGCGTCGGCGTTCGCTTCCGGCGACGCCGCTTTCTGCCCGCTCGGCGTCGGCACCGGCGCGAGCGTCGTGAACAGCGTGTCGAGCACCCCGGAGTCGAACGCGAAGTCCTCGACGTTCTCCTCGGTGC
>DASSIC010000284.1:0-5423 GCA_035692325.1 Gemmatimonadaceae bacterium
CCACTCGCCCGCCCGCACGTCGAATGCGGAAAGTGAGATCCCCTTGCCGCCCGCGGGACCCGTCCATTCGGCCGTGATCGCACAGGCATCGAGCACCGCGCTTACGCGCTGGGATGCGTAGCGGGTCCCGACGGAGTCGAACACCTCCCAATCGCCGACCCAGAACGCGAGACGCTGATAGTTCGAATCGGCGGCGCAGGGTGACGCCGTCGCCAGCGTTGGCTTCGCCAGGTCGTTCGGGTGCGCCGACGCGCACGCCGCGCCCATCATCGTCGCGACCACACCGGCGAAGCCCAGAGTCGTATGCATGGAGCCATCCGTATCGAAGGTGATGCGCCTCTCTCATGGCCAACGGTCCGTGCATTCAGGACTTCACACGTCGGGCGCCTATTCCCACACGCAACGCGCAGGTCGGACAGGCCAGCGAGCGCAACCGGGGGACCCAGTCTCCAATCGCGCCGCAACCGGCGATGCGGAAACGCATGGCTATTCTCGGTCGGACTGGTGCAGGCGAACGCTCCCTCGAGCCCACTTGCATGCCGCGTTCGTTCTTGGTAGTGTTACCAAAGCAGTTTGGTAATGCAACCAAGAAACACCGAGGACGGCATGACGGCAAAGGCACGAACCCGTGCAGCGAAGACGGCGCCGGTGGGGGTGCGCGAGCGGATCCTCGCCGCCGCGCTCGCGACGCTGCGTGAGCACGGGTGGCAGAAGCTCACCCAGGTGCGCGTCGCGAAGCGCGCGCGCGTGCGCCAGTCTCATCTCACCTACTACTTCCCCACGCGGGACGATCTGCTCGAGGCGGTGACGGCGCAGGTAGTGGAGGAGATCGGCCGCCACGCCGCGGGACTGACGGCGACGCAGGGGGATCCGGGAGCGATGCTGACGCGTCTCGCCTCGACGGTGGCCGACTCCGCGCACATGCGGATGTTCGTCGGTCTGATCGTGGAAGCCGACGACGACCCCGCGATCCGGACCCTGATGGCGCGAGGCACCCAGCACATCGAAGCCGCCATCGCCAGGGCGCTCGGTGGCGACGACAGCGCCGAGCGCGCCCGCGTCATCCTCGCCGCGACATGGGGACTCGGTCTGTACCGCTTCCTCATGCGTCCACCGGCAAAGGAAGACCCGACACCGTCATTCCTGTCGTGGCTCGCCGGGACCGCGCAACCACCGGGAGACCGCAAGGGCGGACTCTCGCGACACACTCTCTAGGGATCGACATCACATGATCAAGGCAATCAAGGCAACACTATGGGTGGTGCGGGTCACGGGCGTCGTGCAGGTCGTGCTCGGCCTGATGTTCTGGAGCGGGCGGCAGCTCGCGCTGGTGCCGGCGCACATGGCAATCGGGCTCGCGTTCGTGCTGGGGCTCTGGACGCTGGCGGCGCTCGCCGCGCGCGGCAGGATCGGGACGGTGCCAGTCGCGGTCGTCGCGCTCTGGGGAGCATTCGTGCTGTGGCTGGGAATGACGCAAGGCTCGCTGCTGCCCGGGCGAATGCACTGGGTGGTGAAGGTGCTGCATCTCGCAGTGGGATGGGCCGCCATGGTGTTCGCGAACGTGCTGGCGAAGCGAAGCACGCAGCGCCTGCGCATTCCGTCGCTCTCGCACCCGCGGCCCTCGGGCTCGGCCGAGGGTTCACTGACCGCATCCTGAAAAGGGCGACCCTGCATCCCATGCCAACGATTACCTCATCGAGCCCTCGAGCCGTCGCGTCCGACATCACGCGCCAGGCGCTCATCGGCCTGTCACTGACCGCGGTCCATCACGCCTACGGTGCGTACGTCTATCGCACGCCCTGGCGCTACCATGTATTGCTGATCGCGATCCCTGCGGCGGCCCTGATCGTCGGCTCGCAGGCCGTCGTTCGTGCCGATCCCCGGGGCATGAAGGGCGCGATCGCCCGCTGGACCTTCCTGGTGACGACTGTCGTCGTCCCCGTACTGTCGTTCGGCGTGTTCGAAGGGCTCTACAACCACGTGGTGAAGAACGCGCTGTACTTCACCGGAACGGCGACGACGATGATGATGCGACTGTTCCCGCCACCGAGTTACGAGATGCCGAACAACCTCTTCTTCGAGATCACCGGAATGCTGCAGGTCGTTCCGGCGGCACTGATCGTTCGGCACCTCGTCCGCATGATCCGCGTGCATCGGCCGACAGGGGGCAGGGTACGCGACGGCGCGCTGACCGTGCGACGAGGTGGTCTTGACAGCGGCGGTTAGCAACTGCTAACTTTCGGTCATGAGCGCCTCGCTTCCATTCTACATCGATGCCGACGATCCGCCGGCGAAGCGCGAGGTCCTGCGTTCCGCGCTCAAGCTGTTCAGCGAACGCGGGCTCGCTGCCACGAGCGTTCGTGACATCGCCGAGGAGAGTGGGTACACCAACCCCGCGCTGTACAAGCACTTCGCGGGCAAGGACGAGCTGGCGCTGTACCTCTTCGAGAGGTGCCACGCCCGGGTGTGGTCGACCTGCGCCGCCGCGCTCGGCGGCGGCAAGGGGTTCGACGAAAAGCTGACGGCCTTCGTCGCGACGTGGCTCGGTCTGCTCGACGACGAGCCGGAGGTGCTCGCGTTTCTCGCCGACAGCGCGCGGGTGCTCTGGCCACGGGCGAGCGGGTCGGTGCGGCGCAACACGATGATCGGTCTCGCCCGGGCGCTCGTGCTCGAGTCGCCAGCGATACGCGCGGCCGGCCGCGGCATCGATCCGGATGCTGCCGCCGCCAGCGTGCAGGGGACGCTCGCCGAGCTCGGACGGATGATCCAGGTCGGGGCGGTCACCGGGCCCGCGCGTCGCTGGCGCGGCAAGCTCGTGGCGCTGTTCCACCGGTCGTTCGGTTGACGGCCGGTGATCTTCCCGACACTGCAGCGTCGGGTCTCGTAAGTTAGCGAACGCTAACCCACCGCACCCCAAGGAGACAGCTCATGTTCGCCATCGACCACGCCGCCACCGCGTTGCTCCTGAAGCGCCGATATCCCACGGTGTCCATCGTGCCGCTGCTTCTCGCCGTGCAGGCGATGGAGCTCGCCTGGGTCGCGCTCAACCTGCTCGGCGTTGAGCGCACGACGACGGCAGCCGCGGTGCGGAGCGTGGCGGACCTCCACCTCGCATACATGCCGTATTCGCATTCGGTGGCGACAGCGCTCGGCGCGGCAGTGTCCGCATGGCTCGTCATCGAGCTCGGGTTCGGCCGCGCGGCGCTCGGCCGTGCGTTGGGCCTTGGCATCGTCTCGCATCTCCTGCTCGACATCCTCACCCACGCCCCCGATATCGTGCTCGCTCCCGGCCTCGTGAGCCCGAGGCTCGGACTTGGCCTGTACGAGAACGCGCCGCTGGCCGCCTTCGCGATCGAACTGGCATACGGCGTCTTCTGCTGGCGCATCTACCGAGGAGGGCGAGGGCTGCTTGCCCTGGTCGTGCTCGGGAACCTCGCCAATCTGTCGCTTTTCTCGGCGGCGATCCCGGGCCCGGAGTTATTCCTCGCCGGCCGACCGCTGCTGGTGGTCGGCTTCGTGCTCGCCCAGATCATCGTGACTCTCATCCTCGTCGGCGCGCTCTCGCGCCGCGCGTCCTTCGAGCCCGGCCACATCGATCGACCCCATCGTGCAGTGGAATCCCGTCTACCCTCGTCTCAACACTGAAGCCGCCGCGGCCCGCGGCAGCACGAACGCGAACGTCGCCCCCTGCCCGGGCGCGCTCTTCACCGTCACGTCCCCGCCCATCGCCCGCGCGAGATCGCGGCTGATCGCGAGCCCGAGTCCGGTGCCCTCGTGTGAGCTCGTGCGCGAGCGGCCGAGCTGCACGAACGGCTCGAAGATCGCCTCCTGCTTGTCTTCCGGGATGCCGGGGCCGGTGTCCCCCACGCTGACCGTGACGTTGCCGTCGGTCGCTGTGCAGCGCACCGTCACGCGACCGCCCTCCGGCGTGAACTTCACGGCGTTGGAGAGCAGGTTCAGCATCACCTGCTCCCCCTTGGTGCGATCGACCTGCACGACGAGCCCATCGTCGCACGTGATCCGTTCGAGGGTGAGTCCCTTCTTCTGGGCCTGGGGCTCCACCATCGGAAACACGGCGTCGACGATGGCCTGTATGGGAACCGGTGACAGGTCGTACTCCATCTGTCCGGCCTCCATCCGGCTGTAGTTCAGCAGGTCGGTGATGATCCCGAGCAGGTACTGCTGGCTGATGCGGATGCGCTCCAGATCCTCGAGCTGGGTCTCCGTCACCGGGCCGCGCAGTCCGAGCGACAGGAGCTCGGTGTAGCCGAGGGTGGCGTTGATCGGCGTACGGAGCTCGTGCGACATCGCCGCGAGGAATTCGCCCTTGATGCGGGTGGCGGTCTCGGCTTCCGCGACGCGCCGAGCATCGGCGAGCGCGCGCTCGTCCGCGGCGCGGCGCTCGGTCAGGTCTCGCGTCACCTTCGCGAAGCCGACGAGTCGACCGTCCGCCGATCGCACGGCGGTGATGAGCACGCTCGCCCAGAAGAGGGAGCCGTCCTTCCGCACGCGCCAGCCCTCCTCTTCGTACTTCCCCTCGCGCTGGGCGATCTCGAGCTCGCGCTCGGGCTTGCCCCCGGCCACGTCCTCGGCGGGATAGAACGTCGAGAAGTGCCGCCCGATGATCTCCGCGGCCTCGTATCCCTTGATGCGCTGCGCGCCCTCGTTCCAGCTTGCGACGCGACCCGTTGGATCGAGCATGAAGATGGCGTAGTCCTTCACCCCCTGGACCAGCAGGCGGAAGCGCTCCTCGCTCTCGCGCAGCGCCTCTTCCGCCAGGAACCGTTCGGTGAGGTCGCGCGTGACCTTCGCGAAGCCCACCAGCGTGCCCGTCTTGTCGCGCAGCGCGGTGATGACGACGTTCGCCCAGAAGCGCGAACCGTCCTTCCTGATGCGCCAGCCCTCGTCCTCGAACCGGCCCTCCTTCCGCGCCACCTCCAGCTCGTACTGCGGAAACTTCTCGGCGACCTTTTCCGGCGGGTAGAAGACGGAGAAGTGCCGGCCGATGATCTCGTCGGCCGAGTAGCCCTTGAGATACTCGGCGCCCGCATTCCAGCTCAGGACGTTGCCGTCCGGGTCCAGGGCGAAGATGGCGTAGTCGCGGACGGAATCGACGAGCAGTCGATGCAGCCCGGCACGCTCGGCTGGACGCTGCGGGTTGCCGGCGAACGACGCGGCATCGCGCTCGGCCGGCGAGCGCACCTTCGGCTCGGCGCTCGACTTGGGGTCACGCGGTGCGTCGTTCGTCCCTGCCATGCTCCAACCTCCGCGATGATGGGGCGAGTGCGCGGCTCCGCCGCGCGACGCACACCGATACCCTCCTCCCCGCCACCCGGCCAAGCGCACGACCCCCAAGGGACGCTACATGAATGCACGTCCCATGAACAGCACCATGCAGAACCAATGCTCAGGCAGTGAAAATC
>DASSIC010000285.1:0-9740 GCA_035692325.1 Gemmatimonadaceae bacterium
CCTCGCCGACATCAAGCGGCGCAGCTTCGCCGAGGGCTTCTCGACGATCACGATGCAGCTGGCGCGCAACATCTTCCCCGAGCGGCTGTCGCGCGAGAAGTCGCTCGTCCGCAAGCTGAAGGAGGCGAAGGTCGCGCGCGCCATCGAGGCGAAGTACTCGAAGGAGAAGATCCTCGAGCTCTACCTCAATCAGATCGCGCTCGGCAACCAGTCGTTCGGCGTGGAAACGGCGTCGCAGCGCTACTTCGGCAAGTCGGCGCGCGATCTCAACGTCGCCGAGGCGGCCATGCTCGCCGGCCTGCCGAAGGCGCCGGAGCGCTACAATCCGCGTCGCTCGCCCGAGCGCGCGATCCAGCGCCGCAACACCGTGATCGAGATCATGCGCGACCAGGGCGCGATCAGCGACGCCGACGCGAGCCTCGCCAAGGCGTATCCGCTCCAGCTGGCGCGCAAGTCGGAGGCGGGCGACGTGGCGCCCTACTTCGTCGAATGGGTCCGGATCCAGCTCGAGCAGCAGTTCGGCCAGCGGCTCTACGAGCAGGGCCTCAAGGTCTACACCACGCTCGACGTCGATCTCCAGTCGGCGGCCGAACGCGCACTCGAGAACCAGCTGAAGGCGGTTGAGTCGGGACGGTACGGACCGTACACGCATCAGACGTTCGAGTCCTACATGTCCAAGGCGTCGAGCCGCGCCGGTGAGCCGGCGGCGGGGAACTCGCCGTATCTCCAGGGTGCGTTCATCGCGATGGATCCGCGCACGGGCGCCGTCCGCGCCCTCGTGGGCGGACGCGACTTCGACGACTCGAAGTTCAACCGTGCGACGCAGGCGCTGCGGCAACCCGGTTCCACCTTCAAGCCGATCGTCTACGCCGACGCGATCCAGAACGGCCGGCCGCCCTCGTACATCGTCGACGACTCCCCCGTCTCGGTGCCGCAGGTCGGCGGCGGCGACTGGACGCCGCAGAACTACGACGGAAAGTTCGAGGGGCCGATGCCGATGCGCCGCGGCCTCTACCAGTCGCGCAACATCGTCGCGATCAAGGTGGGCATGGAGCTCGGCGAGCAGAGCGTGATCGACATGGCGCGCAAGTTCGGCATCAGCACGCCCATCCCGCCGTATCCCTCCATTCACATCGGCGCCGCCGACGTCTACCCGATCGAGATGGTCGCCGCCTACTCGGCGTTCGCCACGCTCGGCACGCGCTCGAGCCCCACGTCGATCGTGCGCGTCGAGAATGCCAAGGGTGACGTGCTCTGGGAGCCGACGCCAGTGAAGGCGCCGGTGATGTCGCCGGAGGAGGCGTGGCTGATGGTGAGCATGATGAAGGACGTCGTGCAGCGCGGCACGGCGGCGGGCTCGGTGGGGTCGCAGTTTCGCATTCCCGCCGGCGGCAAGACGGGCACCACGAACGACGGCGCCGACGTCTGGTACATCGGCTATACGTCCGATCTCGTCGCCGGCGTGTGGATGGGGCTCGACAAGCCGTCGAAGATCAAGGGCAATGCGCAGGGCGGCGTGCTCGCCGCGCCGGCGTGGACGGCGTTCATGAACGAGGTCTATCGCCGCAAGCCTGCACCCCCCGACTGGCCGCGCCCCGAAGGCATCGTGATCCGTCAGATCGATCCGGTGAGCGGCATGCTGGCCGGGCCCGGATGCTCCGGCGCGGTGTCGGAGTACTTCATCGCCGGCACCGACCCCACGCAGCCGTGCATCCCGACCGGATATGGCAGCGGCGTCGATACGACGTACGGCTATCCTTCCGGGTACACGCCGCTGCCGCGACCCGACACCGGATTCTCCCCGACGCGTCCCCCGATGCCGTCGGGCGATGCGATCGTGATCCCCGGCGCGACCCCCATCCCGCGCGCCTCGCGGCCCGGCCGCACGCCGCGCGATACGTCGCGCACCACCTTCCCTCGCGATACCACGCGCGGCCTGCCACGCGACACCGCGCGCCCGCCGCGCGACACCACCAACCCCTTCACGCTGCCCCCCGCCCGATGAATGCGTGGCAGCCGACCGACTGCCACGCGCATTCGAAGCACTCGGACGGCGCGCTCACCGTGGCCGAGATCGTCGCGCGGGCGGCGGTCCTCGGCACGCGCCCGAGCGTGACGGACCACATCTCGCACGACGCCCCCACCCAGGTCGACACGCCGGCCGAGGTCGAACGCTATCTCGACGATCTCGACCGGTATCCCGTGCTGCGCGGGGGTGAGTTCTGCTGGCATGACTCGCTCTGGCGCGAGCTGCCCCCGTCGACCGTGCGGCGATTCACGCATCGCGTCGGCTCGCTGCACTCCATTCGCCTCGCCAACGGGCGCTGGTTCCGTGCCTTCTCTCGCGAGCTGCCGCCGGATCTCACTCCGCGCCAGTACATGGATGCGCATGTCGCGTCGCTCGAGTCGCTCGCGAAGGAGATGCCGGTGGACATCCTCGCGCACCCCACGCTCGTCCCGCCGCCGCTGCGATTGATCGACGCGCACGAACTGTGGACGGAGCAGCACGAGGAGCGCGCGGTGAAGGCACTCGAGAAGGCGGGGCTCGCGATGGAGATCTCCGCGCGCTACCAGCCGCACGAGCGCCTGGTGCGCCGCGCCGCGGAGGCGGGAGTCCGCCTCGCCCTCGGCTCCGATGGCCATGCGGCGGAGCAGGTGGCGAACGTCGCCGCACCGCTCGAGATGGCACGGCGGCTCGGCGTGCCGGACTCGGAGCTCTACGACCCGACGCGCCACGGCTCGCGCACGGGAGCGTACGGGGGGTGAGTGGCGCGAATCGCGTGACCTTCCGTGCCCTCGGCCAGTCGCATTCGAGGGGGCGCTCCTTGTAGCGCGTGCGGTGCCCCCATAGCTTCAGGATGGAAGCGGTGTCCGGGAGGTTTTGTGATACTGGGGTGTCTGGCTCTGAACGCGTCCTTCGAGCCCCTGACCATGGTTCCCATGCGTCGGGCCCTGCGACTCGTGATCGATGGCAAGGCCGAGATCGTCGAGGCGGAGCAGGACAAGCTCGTGCGCTCGGAACGGCTGACGATGCCGAGACCGGCCGTCATCCGGCTCACGAAGTTCATTCACGTGCCGAGACGATTCCGCCGGCAGGTGACGAACACCTTTCTCTTCGCGCGCGATCACTATCGCTGCCAGTACTGCGGCCGCCCGTCGATGGAGCTCAAGCCGCGCGAGTCGTTGACGCGCGACCACGTGATCCCCATCTCGCGCGGCGGCACGAACGACTGGACCAACGTCGTCACCGCCTGTTCACCCTGCAACACGCGCAAGGGGAACCGCCTGCCGAACGAGATCGGCATGCATCCGCTCACGCACCCGGTGGAGCCGCACTTCGTGCATCTCTCGTGGGCCGTCCGACGTCTGACGACGACGCAGGCGCGCTACATCAAGACCTTCTACGGCGACACGATCCTGCACCAGCTCGAGGCGCTCGAGCATCGACACGGGCATCGGCCGCACGGCCATGCGCACGACCATACGGGGGCGGCTGCGGACTAGCTGCCCTCGTTCATTTTGGGGATGCGCCGGGCCGGATCAGCGCTCGGCCGTGAACGTGATGCTCCGCTTGTCGTACACCCGCTTCTCCCCACCCAGCATCCGCAGCATGAGCGTGCGCATCCCGCTCCCCACCGCCGACACGGCGGTGCCGCTGCGCACGCCCCGCAGCCACCGCTCGAGCTGGTCCATGTCGCTCACCGACATCGCTTCGACCGTCAGCGTCAGGTTGTAGTAGTAGCGCGCCCCTTCGCGCTCGGGCGCGAGCAGGATGCGCGTCGGACGCTCGAGCACCGCCTGCGCGGTCGTGAGCGTGGCGAAGCTGCCGAGATCGTCAATGCGACCGCCCTGCCGCTGCACGACCCGGTATCGCTGAGCGGAAGGATCGTACTGCACGATGAGCTCCCACTCACGCTGCCCCTCGAGGTCGTTGAACAGGCCGCCCACACGCCAGAGCTCGAGCCGAAAGCGCAACGAGGCGGGGAATCCGCTGCGCACCAGATCGCGCATGTCGGGATCGCCGAACAGGTTCGTCGTCGTCACCGTCGGCGTGCCGACCATCGCCGGGGGCGGCGTCACGTCCAGCGCGACACGCCGCTGCGCGCGCGCGGGCGTGCTCCCCACCATGAGGAGCGCGACGGCCAGCAGCAGGGCGGAGGCGGGACGCAACACGACTAGAAGCGGTGCCGAACGCGCAGAAAGACGTTCAGCGGTTCGTCCGGCGCCGACAGCGCCTTCGCCGCGTAGATGCCGAGCAGGTCGAAGTCGAGCCCCGCGCCGATGTCGGTGCGGTACGTCGACAGCGGCGGAAAGTCGCGGCGGCCGTAGTTCAGCGGCGTGCCGGGCGCGTTGACCAGCCAACCGCGCCCCGCGTTGGTGAAGAACACCCACGCCCCGTCGACGCGAAAGCGCGTTCGCCGCACGCCGTCGCGCTCGTCGGAGTACGAGATGCGCAGGTCGCTGCGATACTCCAGCTGCGCGAGCCCGATGCGCTCGCACTGCGCCGGACGACCCGGAGGGACGTCGGATGTGGTGCAGGTGCCGACGTCGTTCGCGCCACCGGAGCGGAAGTCGAAGCCCGGAACGGTGCCCGGCCCGTCGATCGACAGCCGTCGTTCCAGCGGCAGCGGATCGCCGCTCACCCAGCCACCGAGCACGACGCGCAGGTTCAACGCGGAGCCGGGATTGATGCGATTGTAGCGGCGCAAGTCGAAGAAGGCGCGCTGATACCGCGTCGGCCCTGTGCTCAGGGCACGCACACCGGCGGACGTCGTCCCCGCGAGGTCGATCGTGCCGGTGCCGCGCTCATAGTCGGCCAGCAGGTACCACCCCGCCCACGGGTTGAAGGTGTCGTTTCGCGTATCGACACGCAGCGTCAGGTTGGCGACGTGAAAGCGGCCGGCATCCACGAGCGGGTTGTCGCGCCAGGGCAGCCCGTTGTCGAACAGCGCGGGCGCATCGCGCGCGTCGCGCGACGTCCAGCGTTCGTCGCCATACGACAGCGTCAGATCGGCGTTGTCGGTGGCGCGCAGCGCGGCGAAGAGCTGCCCGCCATGCCGCCCGTAGTAGTCGCGGTAGTCGCGGTGAAAGAGGAACGACGCGAGGCCGGCCTCGGCGTTGCTGAGCTGCCAGCTCTCCACGCCATCGACCTGATCGTACAGACGTCCCCCCAGCGTGGCGCCGAACTGCCGCCCGATGCGCATCTCGCCCTGCACGACGTGCCCCACGTCCGCCGTCGACGACGAGAAGCTGCTCGCGGTGCGGACGATCGCGCTGGCCGAGAAGCGCAGATAGCCCCACCCCTGATCGCGGTACAGCACGGGCCCGATGCGGACCGGCAGCCCTTCGACGCGATTGTACACGCCGGCGTTCGCGATCTCGAGACGGTTCGCGTTGTCGTGTCCCAACCGCTCGAACCGTCGCCACCACTGGTCTTCCACTGCGGCCGAGTCCAGCTGCGGCACGAGCCGTTGGCCCTGCATCGTGTAGCGCAGCGGCGGGTGGTAGACGCGCAGCTCCCCGCCGATCGTCGCCCCCTCGCTGCCCTCTACCTCTCCTCCCACGACGAGCAGGTCGCCGTCGATGCGCGCCCCCTTCCGGAGCAGCACATCCGCGTTGATCGCCAGCACGCGCCCGCCGACGTGCCCCGCGATGATGACCGGACCGTTCAGCACCGCGACGTCGCCCTGGACGTCACGCCCGGCGGGAATCTCCGTCTGTTCGGTCGCGCGCAGCGTGGTGGTGGCGTTGAACAGCGACGCCACCTCGCGCGCGACGTCCGCGGGCAGCTGTGTGCGCGAGCGGATCGTGTCGGGCACCTGGGCGGTCGCGAAGGCGGGAAGCGCCGCGACTCCGAGCGCGAGCAGAATGAATCGCATGGTGTTGGAAACCGAGGGAAGCGCCGCGGCGCGCGGCAGGCTCATTCGTCGCCGACGGGGATGCCGAGCCGCCGCATGCGGCGGTACAGGTTCGCGCGGTCCGTCTTCAGCCGCCGCGACGCCTCGGCGACGTTTCCCCCCGCCGCCGAGAGCGCGCGTACGATGAGCGTCCGCTCGTGCCCGTCGAGGGTGTCGGTGAGCGACTCGTCGAGCAGCGATGGATCAGGGAGCGGCGTGTCCACTCGGCGCGGCCCGCCGTCCATCGGGAGCACGGACCGCACGTCCCGCTCGTCCACGTCCGCGCCGGCGTGCAGGATCGCCAGACGCTCCACGATGTTCGCCAGCTCCCGGATGTTGCCCGGCCAGCGATACTGCGCCAGCAGCGAGAGCGCGCCCGCGGTCCACTGCGGTGGCTGGCGTCCCGTCCGGGCCCGGTGCAGGGCGGAGAAGTGCGCCACGAGTGCGGGAATGTCGTCCGGACGCTCGCGCAGCGGAGGGATGTCGATCGGGATGACGTTCAGGCGGAACAGCAGGTCGTCGCGGAAGCTGCCGTCGGCCACGGCGCGTGTCAGATCGCGGTTCGTCGCGCTGACGATCCGCACGTCCACACGAATGGGCTTCCCGCCGCCCACGCGCTCGATCTCCTTCGCCTCGATCGCGCGCAGCAGCTTTGCCTGTGCCTCCGCGCCGAGGTCGCCGACTTCGTCGAGAAACAGCGTGCCCGTGTGCGCCAGCTCGAACCGCCCGATGCGGCGATCCGTCGCTCCGGTGAATGCGCCCTTCTCGTGCCCGAACATCTCGCTCTCCACGAGATCGCGCGGGATCGCGGCGCAGTTGACGCGCACGAACGGACGCTCCTTGCGCGCGCTGCCGAAGTGGATGGCCGACGCGACGAGCTCCTTGCCCGTGCCCGACTCTCCCGTGATGAGCACGCGCGCGTCGGTGGGCGCCACGCGCGCGATCATCTCGCGGACGCGTTCCATCGCCGTGCTGCGTCCGATCATCTCGCCCGCCAGGCCGAGATCCTCGCGCAGCGCGCGCGCCTCGCGACGCACGCGGCGCAGCTCGAGCGCCGACGCGAGGGCGAGCAGCACCCCCTCCGGCGACAGCGGCTTCTCGAGGAAGTTGAATGCGCCCAGCTTGGTGGCCTTCACGGCGTCACTCAATCCCGCCTTGCCGCTCATCATGATCACCGGCACGTCGGGCACGGACTCGCGCAGCCGAGCGAGCGTCGCCAGTCCATCCAGCTCGCCCGGAATCATGAGGTCGAGGAGCACGACGTCGGGGCAGCTCTCGGCGACGCGCTGGAGGCCGAGTGCCCCCTCGGCCGCGTCGCGCACCTCGTAGCCCTCGCTGCTCAGCAGTGCGCCGACCATCCGGCGGATGTTGGGCTCGTCGTCGACGATCAGGACGCTCGACATGGATGCGCGATCAGCTGCCGTTCGCCCGCGGCGCGGGAGGCACCGCCGGACCGGCGACTCCTCCGCTGCGCTCGGCGAGGAGCTTCGTCGTGAAACGCTGGCCTTCCGACACGCGCTCCATCTCGATCGCGATGGCGTCCACCGCCTGTTCGATACGCTCCAGACGCGCGGACACGTCGGGCGGAATCGCCGCCGACGGCTTCGACTCGAGGCGGCGTGCATAGGCGCGGGCGATCGGCACGCCGATCGCGATGATCGGAGCACAGGCGATCGCGATGATCGGAATCCACACGCCGTCAACTGCCATAGGCCGCCATCTCCACGGTGATCTCCGGCGTCTCCACCGGAAGGAATAATCTGATCGTCGTTCCGGCTCCCGGCGCGCTTTCCGCGGACACCGCGCCGTCGTGCACGAGGAGCGTCTGCCGCACGATCGCCAGACCCAGCCCCGTGCCCCCGGCCTTATGTGTCACGTAAGGCTCCCAGATGTTCCCCAGCCGCGACGGTGGAATCCCGCAGCCGCTGTCCTTCACCGCCACCTCCACCATGTCGCGGCCATCTCGCGTCGTGCGTCGCACGGTGACGCCGAGAGGGGCGCCCGGAGGACTCGCCTCGACGGCGTTGAGCAACACGTTCGTGAGCGCGCGGCCGAGCGCATCCACGTGCCCGGGTACCATCGGCACGTCGCTCTCCACCATCACCACGACTGGCGTCTCGGCCGGTACCGCACTCCGCGTGGCCGCTCGTGCCAGCTCGCCGAGATCCACCGGCGCGAGTGGACCCTCGGGCAGCCGCCCGAACTGCGCAAAGCTGCGCGCCATCTCCTCGAGCCGTTTCGACTCGCTCTCGAGCACGTCCACCGTCTCCTGGAGCGCCGGCGACGCCTCGCGTCGCAGTCGCGCGATGGCGAAGCGGATCGGGGTGAGCGGATTCTTGAGCTCGTGCGCCACCTGCCGTGCCGATTCCCGCAGCGCGGTCGCGCGCTCGGCTTCCAGTGCGCGCACGCGTCCGAGTCGCAGCTCCGTCGCCATCTCACGCATTCGATTCCGCAGCATCACGAACTCCGGCGCGCCCTTCCGCGGCGGGCCGTCGGGCAACGGTTCGCCGCGACTGATCATCGCCGTCCACCCTACGAGCTCGCTCAGCGGCCGGCTCAGGTTGCGGCTGAGGTGTCCGGCGACGCGCGACGCCACGAGACCCATCAGCAGGGCCGCCGCGAGCGCGACGAGTGCCGCCGCCACCGGCGCGCGGTGCGTCATCAGGAACTCCATCTGCTTCGCGTGCAGCAGTCCCTCGCTCAGTGCTCGCTGATGCTCGTCGAGGAGCGCGCGCTGGACCGTGTCGAGCGGCGCGGTGCGCACGGCGTCGGCGGCCCGCGTACCCGTGGCGGCGATGCGCTCCATGGCCGGCGTCGTGCCGAGCAGTGGAAGCGCTCGCACGACCGTCAGCTCCCACGCCGCCGCGAGCACGACCGTCGGGATGAGCGCGAAGCCGAGCAGAATGAGAAAGAGACGAGCGCGAAAGCCGACCTGCTTCACGGGAGCTCCGTACGGGCGCGCGGGAGAGGGGTTTCGCGGTAACATACTGACCGCCCCGTGGAGCGACTACCCTTTCCCTACGCACGCACCGCCATGCGCACACATACCACCTACCGCACCTTCGAGACGGCGAAGCGTCAGGAGATCATCGACATCACCGACGACGTCGAGGCGTGTCGCGCGGCGGCGGGCATTCGTGACGGCATGGTGCTGGTGTCGGCGATGCACATCTCGGCGTCGGTGTTCGTGAACGATCACGAGCCCGGATTGTGGGCGGACATCCTGAAGTGGCTGGAGACGCGCATCGCGCCGTGGGATCCGGGCGCCTACCGCCACAACTCGGGCACCGGCGAGGACAACGCCGCCGCACATCTGCGCTCGCTCACCATCGGACACGAAGTGATCGTGCCGGTCACGGACGGCGAGCTCGATCTCGGCCCCTGGCAGCGCGTGTTCTATGGGGAGTGGGATGGACAGCGGCCGAAGCGGGTGGTGTACAAGGCGATGGGGACTGTTGGTGAACCGTGAACGGTGAACCGGGGTCCCTTACGCAAACCGTTGTGCTGCCATAGATTACGCTCCGGCCACTCAGGGAGGCGCGAGCACCACGCCCGCGGCGCCAGGGGTGACCGGTCAATGACGGTGTCGACGTCATCGGTGTGCCGCCCTTCGAAATCGCGGAATCTCGCGGTGGGGCGAGCCGGTGCACGTACGCATCGCGAACCGCCTCTCACGCGACCGCCGCGCTCGCCGACCACCCAAGGTCGGGCGGCCGCCGCGAGGGAGAGCGCCGGGCGCTGCACTGCGATGCATGCAGCCCCGCTCACACGCCATGCGTCGCATGACGCAAGGGACAGCATGAATCCACGCACTTCGCGGAATGGACCGTCGCGCTCCGGCGC
>DASSIC010000286.1:0-2974 GCA_035692325.1 Gemmatimonadaceae bacterium
GTGGTGCCGAGGGTGTGGGCCGAGCGCTCGCCGCGCATGCGCAGGTGTGCGATGCGATGGAGCTCGTCGTAGAGAATGGGCATCAGGCGGTCCACCGCGTCGCGGTCACCGTCCGACGCCCTGGCGAGCAGGCGAGTTACCACTCCGGGCTCGGTCATCACTGAACGCCCCCTGTCGCCGCCAAGATAGCACCGGAGGGGACGGGGGGAATCCCGCCCCGTGCGATGAGCCCGTTCGTCTGTTTTTTCGGCCTATGGGATTATCGGGACGATCGGCGTCCCGTTCGCGAGGAGATCCGGCAATGAAGCGCATTCATGGAAGTCCGGTCCATTCCCTGCTCGCCCTGCTGCTCGTCATCGGTGCCGCGGCAGCCTGCTCGAGCGACGAAGCCACGTCGACGCCGCCACTCACCGCGCCGTCTGCATCGGCCGATCGCGATCGTGATGATGGCAACGGCAACGGCAGACGCCACGAGCGGTACCTCTACGCGGCCACCATCGCGCAGAGCGCGTCGGATCCCGACTTCATCACCGTGATCGGCGCCGATCCGCGCTACGCCGACTACGGGCAGATCGTGAATCGCGTCGACATGCCCAACGTGGGCGACGAGCTGCATCACATCGGCTACTCGAGCGACCAGGAGCGCCTGATCGTGCCGGGCCTCTTCTCGAACCGGATTCACATCTTCGAGATCGGCCGCGACCGCCGGAGCATGCAGCTCACCGCCGTCAACGACCAGCTGGCCACACGAAGCGGCTACATCATCCCGCACAGCGTCATCGCCACTTCGCACGGCCGAGCGATGGTCACGATGATCGGTGCCGGCACCGCGAACACGCAGCCGGGCGGCATCGTCGAGATCAGCGATCGCACCGGCGCGTATGAGTCCACCTTCGGACCAGGTCCCGTGCGCGACGCCGGCGAGCTCGGTCCGAAGTACATGTACGACTTCGACGCGCTCCCGTCGGCCAATCGCGGCATCAGCACCACCTTCGGTCCGCCGGCACTCTGCGGCGGCGGCATCGAGCCCACCTGCCTGGGCGACGAGGTGGCCGTGTGGGACCTGCGACAGCAGAAGGTCATTCAGGTCGCCAACCTCGGCGCGCACAGCGGCGCCCTGGAGGTGCGCTTCCTGGAAGGGCGTGGGGCCCGCCGCGCATTCATCAATACCCCAGGCACCAGCGCCGTCTGGCTCGCCGAAGACGACGACCGCGACGGCACCTACGCATTCCATCAGATACTCGGCCCCGCGGACGGGCTCGTGCTCCCCGTGGACATGCTCGTGTCGTACGACGAGCGGTTCATGTACCTGACCAACTGGTTCGGGAACACGGTGCAGCAGTTCGACGTCACCGACCCCTTCCATCCGGTGCTCAGGGCCACCGCTGCCCTGCCGCACCCCAACATGCTGCGGCTAAGTCCGGATAATCGGCGTCTTTACGTCTCCAACTCGCTGCTCACTCCGTGGGACAACGACGCCCGCTTCGGTCCGCCGCGCAACAGCGACTACGGCATCTGGCTGTTCGAGGTTGACGAGACGGCCGGTGGGCTCACACCGTTGCATGCCGACGGTAGCGCCTGGGTGAGCTTCACGAACGTCCAGAAGAAGTCCACCACGGGCCCCGCGGGCCCCCACATGATGTTCTTCGACCCGGGCATTCGCCTGGCCCCCGGCGAACACTGAGAGGAGGAGGATTCCAATGGCCACCGACGTCGCTCCCCGCTCCACCGCCACGCTCGACGCGCGCGTCTCCGCCGCGCCGCGCGGCTCGGTGCTCACGCCCGAGATGCTGCAGCGCTTCAGCGAGCGCGCGCCGCAGTACGACCGTGAGAACCGCTTCTTCGACGAGGATTTCGAGGAGCTGCGAAAGGCCGGCTATCTCACGATCGCCGTACCCGCGGAGCTGGGCGGCGGCGGCTACACCCTCGCCGACGTCTGCCGCGAGCAGCGCCTGCTCGGCTACCACGCCCCGGCCACGGCGCTCGCCGTGAACATGCACCTCTACTGGACCGGGCTCGTCGCCGATCTCTGGCGCGCCGGCGACAGGTCGCTCGAGTGGCTGCTCGTCGAGGCGATGAATGGCGCGGTGTTCGCCGCTGGGCACGCCGAGAGCGGCAACGACGTTCCCCTGTTGCTGTCGACGACGAAGGCCGAGCGCGTGAACGGCGGCTATCGCTTCACCGGCCACAAGTCGTTCGGCAGCCTGAGCCCGGTGTGGAGCTTCCTCGGCCTGCACGGACTCGACACGAGCGATCCCACGGCGCCGAAGGTCGTGCACGCCTTCATGCCGCGCGATACGCCCGGCTATTCCATCAAGGAGACGTGGGACGTGCTCGGCATGCGCGCCACCCGCAGCGACGACACGATCCTCGACGGGGCGTTCGTTCCCGATCGCTACATCTCGCGCATCGTCCCCGCTGGCGCCGGCGGGCTCGACGCCTTCGTGCTCGGCGTGTTCGCGTGGGCGTTGATGGGGTTCGGCAACATCTACTACGGCCTCGCCCGGCGCGCCCTCGATCTCACCGTAGAGACGGTGAAGAAGAAGGGATCGCTCGGTCTGTCACGCTCGATGGCGTACCATGCCGAGATCCAGCATGGCATCGCCGAGATGGTGATCGAGCTCGAGTCGATCGAGCCGCATCTCGATCGCGTGGCGCGCGACTACTCCGACGGGCTGGATCTCGGCGCCGGCTGGGTGATCAAGCTGACGGCGGCCAAGTATCACGCCGTGGAGGGCTCATGGCGCGTCGTCGATCGCGCGCTCGATCTCGCCGGCGGCTTCGGCATCTTCAGGAAGGGACCGTTCGAGCAGATGTTCCGCGACGCGCGGCTGGGGCGGATCCATCCGGCGAACTCCGCGCTCACCCATGAGCTCTGCGCCAAGCTCACCCTGGGCATCAACCCCGACGAGGCGCCGCGCTGGGGGTAGCGTGGCACTCACGGGGATAGTTCGCACACGACAGTACGACGTAC
>DASSIC010000287.1:0-3126 GCA_035692325.1 Gemmatimonadaceae bacterium
GGCGGGACGAGCGGGGATGCTGCCACCCACGCGCGCGGGACGCGTGCCGGGGAAAGGAATCACCGGGGCGCCCTTGGGCGCCGTGATGTTCGTCACGTCGTTCGCCGGCGTGACGAGGCCGGGCTGGATCGCCTTGTCGAATCCGGTGGCGATGACGGTCACGCGGATCTCCCCCTGCATCGCCGGCTCGTGGACGGCACCGAAGATGATCTCGGCGTCGTCCCCGACGGCGTCGTGGATGATCTCGTTGATCTGGTGCACCTCGCCGAGGGTGAGGTCCGCGCCGCCCGTGATGTTCACGAGCACGCCGGACGCCCCGGAGATGCTGATGTTGTCGAGCAGGGGCGACGAGATCGCCTGCTGCGCAGCTTCCATGGCGCGGTTCTCCCCGCGGCCGATGCCGGTGCCCATGAGCGCGGAGCCGCCGCTCTGCATGACGGTGCGGACGTCGGCGAAGTCGACGTTCACGAGCCCGGTCACGCTGATGAGCGACGAGATGCCCTGCGTGGCGTGCAGCAGGACCTCGTCCGCCTTCTTGAGCGCGTCCTGGAAGGGGATCCCCTTGCCGACGACGGCGAGCAGCCGCTCGTTCGGCACGACGATCATCGTGTCCACGTGCTTGCGCATCTCGGCGATGCCCTGCTCCGCCTGCCGCATGCGCTTGCGACCCTCGAACAGGAAGGGGCGCGTGACGATGCCGACGGTGAGCGCGCCCTGCTCCTTGGCGAGCGCGCAGATCTCGGGGGCCGCACCGGTGCCGGTGCCGCCGCCCATGCCGCAGGTGATGAAGACGAGGTCCGCGCCGGCGACGGCCTTGGCCATCTCGTCGCGGCTCTCCTCGATCGCCTGCTTGCCGACTTCGGGGCGCGCGCCGGCGCCAAGGCCGCGCGTCAGCTTCTTCCCGATCTGGATCTTGAGGTCAGACTTCGACGACAGAAGGGCCTGCGCATCCGTGTTGACCGAGATGAACTCGACGCCTTCGAGATGCTCGTCGATCATCCGGTTGACGGCGTTACCGCCGCCACCCCCGACGCCGACCACTTTCATGCGAGCGTTTTGCGCCGCGCTCTCTTCGAATTCGAAGATCATTGCGTACGACACTCCCCTACGACGAGGTGTGCAATGGGAGAAACAGGAAGGCGCGTCAGGTCGGGCACGGCGACGGCGACAACGGAGGGAAGAACGAAGACCGGCCGGCCGGAAACGATGGGGCAATATAACGGCTCCCGAAGTTCCGGCCAGCCCTCTGCTGCTGTGGTTATGACGAGCGAGCAACGGCCAGGGCACACGCGCGTCGCCGCGATCTTTTCCACACGATCTCGAGCGCGCACAACTTTATGATTCTCCCATAGGGAGCGGTGCGCGCACTTCCCATGCGGCGCGGACTGGCTGGCCGTCGATTGCCGCCCACTGCCCGGGTCGCGAACGCCTACGAACGAGCCAGCAGATACGCCGCGTTGAGGGAGAGCAGTGCGTGGGCGGCGGCGTTCACGTGCTTTCCCGGTTGCGGACCGTGCTGCGCGTCCAGCTCGTTCGCAAAGGCGGCCAACGCGGCGCGCGCGGCCGTGCCCTGCTCCGCGGCGAGTGCGTCCTGCGCCTGCTGCAGCTTCACGTCGAGGCTCTGGCAGACGCCCTCCTGCGTGATCCATCCAAGGTCGCCGCAGGCACGGCCAAGGAATGCGCGAAGGCGAGCGGTCAGCGCTGCGGTCGTGGCGCCGGGAGGCACGGGGACGATACCGACGGTGGTGCCGGTGTCACTGTATGTGAAGTAGTAGTCACGGCTCGCCTCGTCGTCATACACGGGCGGATTCGCTACGAGATCAGGTACGGCCCAATACCTCACGAGGTCCGGAAGACCCCGGGCGACGAGCTGCAATTCGGGAGAGGTTTGACCGGGGTGGAGAAGTTCGTCCTCGACCAGCACCCACGCCGAAATCGCCTGCCTGCGATAGCGCGGCTGCGTCACCCAGTCCAGGCGGACGGGCTTCGGCATGCGGATGACGGGCGCTGGCATGGCGACGAGCAGCGCCGAGAAATCCTCGCCTCCCGAGCGACTGTTCTCCACCGCATAGCCGAGTGTGGTGGTGTCGCCCGCCAGAGAATAGGACGTCAGAAGTATCCGAACTCCAAGTGGCTGACGCCCACCCAGATTGCGTTCCTGCCCCCGAATCGCGGCAGGAAGGACGAGCAGGGCGACTGTGACCCAGAAGCGGCGCATGTGCGGCCTCACGGATAGAAGTTCAGGTGAAGGTGATCGTCTTCGTCGACAGGCTCCCCGTAGCCGAGGGTCACCTTCCAGAGTGCCCGCATCCGTGCCTGCAGCTTGCCCGGGAATACGGTGTTCGTCGCGTACTTGGTTCTGATGTCGGCATGCGTGCCACGACGGTGGTACCCGTGCGGGATATCCCAGGAGGTGCGACCGACATCGAACAACCCGCCGTCGGCGAGGCTGATGTCGTTGATGCCGAGCGGTTCGTCGATCCAGGCGCTCACACTGTCGGCGAATTCCCGGAATGCCTGCAAGGCTTGCGGGGTGCCGAAATGATTGGCGGTGTGGCGATTCGCGATGGCTCCGGTGAAGACGTAACTCGCACCCGGAGGCATGGCGACCAGACCAGGAACCATCACGGACACCGTGACCGTGTCCCTGGCAGCGTTCGGGCTCGTCCCTGTGATCGTCACGGGCCCGCTCACCTCCGACGCGACGTAGTAGAGCTTCATGACTCCAGACGGACCCGTGTTGACCGTGGCCGGATCGAGCGGCGCCCTCTGCAACGTCTGGAAGATTCCCGTCGGCTTCCCGCCGGTGTGATCGTGACCGGACGACGACTCACGTGCCGTCGAGGTCAGCGTCACGTTCGCGTTCGGCACGGGTGATCGCGAACCGTCGACGACCGACAGCGTAAGGACCGTTCGACTCGTATCGGGCGCGCGGCCCTGGTTGAGCGTGTATGTCTTCGTCTTCGTATCGAGCTTCCAGTAGCGCGCGGTGGGCCTGATGGTGCCCTGCGATACTGACAGCGTGACCGTCCGCTCGTCACCGCGCACGGCGATGTCTTTGCTCGCCTGCACCGACAGTCCATGGGTGTCGAGGAACGCGCCCACCTCGACCCGCGCACGCCCTGG
>DASSIC010000288.1:0-4095 GCA_035692325.1 Gemmatimonadaceae bacterium
GCGTCGAACTGCATGGTGCCGAAGCGGTCCGAGATCGTGCTAGGCATGGAGCGTCTCCCTGTAGCAGTCGGGGCACACCTGCTCACCGCTCGCGAGGCGTACCAGTTGACCTTCCGTCTTCAGGCCGTGGATGGGACAATCCAGCTCGGCCGCGCGGTCCAGACGCTTGCGGTTCTGCACCTGACGGATGCGAACACCCGCCGGCGTGAACATGATGAGGACCCAATAAAGAAGGGCGCCGCCCGCCGCGATCAACGCGACGAAGAGCACCCCCTCCACGATTATTCCACCCATTGTTCGGTCTCACCCCGGCGCGACTCGCGCGCCAACGTTTGTTCCTCAAGACGGTGCAGCGAGAGAATTGTTTCGCCCCTGCCTGCATCATGATGACAGCGTGACGCCAGCAATGTACGCCGCCTTGCGCGGCCGCGCGCCGATCCGTACTCGTAACGTCAACAGCCACTCCACCTTGGCAGCATACTCGTCATGAACCACGACAACTCTCTCGTCGCCGGGCACGATCGCCGGACCTTCCTCGGGTATTTCTCCGCCATCGGGCTTGGCGGCACCCTCCTCCCTGGCGTGCTCTGGTCACGGGTCGCCAATGGCGAGGAGATCACCGTCGCCACGATCGCCTGCGCCGAAGAGATCGCAGGGCTCAAGTTCAGCGACGAGCAGCGGCAGCAGATGGTGGACGGCCTCAAGAGCCAGGAGTCGCAGATCGAGCAGCTGCACGCCGTGAAGCTCGACAACTCCGTCGCCCCCGCGGTGCTCTTCGACCCGGTGCCCCCTGGCGTCACGCTCCCGCTGCCGACGAAACACACATCCGTACGCAGCCGCCCCGCGCCGCGCGCCGTGCCGCGAGATCTCGAGGAGCTTGCCTTCCTGCCGGTCACCGAGCTGGCCGAGCTGGTGCGCCGCCGCAGGGTGACGTCCACCCAGCTCACCGAGATGTATCTCGCACGGCTCAAGCGGTACGATCCCGTGCTCAAGGCGGTCATCACGCTCACCGAGGACCGTGCACGCCGGCAGGCGAAGGCGGCCGACGAGGAGATCGCGCGCGGCCATTATCGCGGTCCGCTGCACGGCATTCCGTGGGGCGCGAAGGACCTTCTCGCCGTGAAGGGCTACAAGACGACGTGGGGTGCCGGCCCGTACCGCGATCAGGTGATCGACGCCGACGCGACCGTGGTGCAGCGGCTCGACGCGGCGGGCGCGGTGCTGGTCGCCAAGCTCACGCTCGGCGAGCTCGCGCAGGGCGACATCTGGTTCGGCGGCACGACGAAGAATCCATGGAACGTGGCGCAGGGATCGAGCGGCTCGTCCGCCGGACCGGCGTCGGCTACGTCGGCGGGGCTCGTGGGCTTCGCCATCGGCACCGAGACCCTCGGCTCCATCTCGTCACCGTCCACCCGAAATGGCGTCACGGGGCTCCGCCCCACCTTCGGGCGCGTTCCCCGCACCGGCGCCATGGCCCTGTCGTGGACGATGGACAAGATCGGCCCGATCGCCCGCTCGGTGGAGGACTGCGCACTGGTGCTCGAGGCGATCTACGGTCCGGACAACATGGATCGCACGGTGAAGGACATTCCCTTCAATTGGGATGCATCGCTGAAGGCGACGTCGCTGCGCGTCGGCTACAACAAGGCGGCGTTCGAGCTGTCCGAGCGCAACGACAAGAACCAGCTCCAGCACGGCACCAAGCGGTTCGACGACGCCGCGCTCGACGTGCTGCGCAAGCTTGGCGTGAAGCTCATTCCGGTGGAGCTTCCCGAGATGCCGTACGGCGCGATGCGTCTCGTGCTCAGGGCCGAAGGCGCCGCCGCATTCGATGAGCTGACGCGGTCGGGTCGCGACAAGGAGCTGGTGCAGCAGACGCCGAACGACTGGGCCAACGCCTTCCGCACCGCGCGCTTCATTCCGGCCGTGGACTACGTGAACGCCAACCGCGCCCGAACGCTCGCGATGCTCGCGTGGCATTCACTCTTCGAAAAGGTGGACGTCATCGTCACGCCTACCAACGTCGGCTCGCAGCTCACGGCGACGAACCTCACCGGTCATCCAGCCGTCATCCTGCCCAGCGGCTTCCGCGACACTTCCGACACCGACAAGACGCAGGTTCCGGTATCACTCACCTTCCTCGGTGGGCTCTATCAGGAAGCGAAGCTTCTCGCCGTCGCCAAGGCGTGGCAGGATGCCACCGACTTTCACCTCAAGCATCCGGTGGTGAAAGTGTGAGCTCCGCGCGCAGCGCCCCTTCCAGCGTCGATTGCGAGAACTCGAACGCCCCGGCCGACAGAGCCTTCGGGAGTACACGCTGCCCGGCGAGGAGAGTGGCGCGCGCCATCTCGCCGTACAGCAGCTCCAGTGCGAATGCGGGCACCGGCACGAGCGCCGGACGCGCCAGCACCCGGCCAAGCGTGGCGGCGAATTCGGCATTCGTGACGGGGTTGGGCGCCACGAGGTTCGCGGGACCGCGCATCGACTCCGTGAACAGCGCGTGCTCGATGGCGCGTATCTGATCCGTCAGGCCGATCCAGCTCATCCACTGGCGTCCGCTGCCGAGCGGTCCGCCCCCACCCAGCCGGAAGATCGGGAGGAGCTTGGCGAGTGCTCCGCCGCGCGGGCTCATCACGATGCCGCTGCGCAGCAGCACAATGCGGACTCCGGCATCGGCCGCGGGTGCGGCCGCGGCTTCCCACTCCACGCACACGCGAGCGAGGAAATCGGTGCCCGGCGCCGACGACTCGTCGAGCAGCGCGTCGCCTCCATCGCCGTAATAGCCCACCGCCGACCCGCTCAGGAAGACGCTCGGCTTTCGTGGCGCGGTTGCGATCGCCTGGGCGAGCGACGCCGTTGAACGCACGCGACTCTCACGGATCGCATGCTTGCGCTCCGAGGTCCATCGGTGCGCGATAGGCTCGCCGGCGAGGTTGACCACGGCGTCGGCGTCCGCGAGCGCCGCCGGAGGAACTGGGCCGGTCGAGGGATCCCACACGACATCGTCCGCAGTCAGCTCCCGAGACGTCCGCAGCAGCCGCCGCACGCGGTGTCCGCGGGAACGCAGGCTCGCCACGAGCGCGCTGCCGATCATCCCTGTCGCGCCACTGACGACGATGGTACGCGAAGACTGTGGACTATCGGAGTCGGGGCCCATGCGCCGCGGGGCGGCAAGGAGCGAGCCGACGGTGCGGCCGACCGTGCTCGGCCCCGGTACAGGTCGCCGCTACAGGTCGCCGCTCTCGGTGATGCGGCGGGCCACGACGTCCATCATCGCGTCGGTCGCGAAGTAGCCGTCGCGCACCTGGCGGCGAAGTTCGGTGACCCGCGCCGCCCGCTGTGGCGCGGGCAGGGCAAGACCCACCGCACGCACGACGCGATCGGCATCGGGTACGGGTTTCAGCGGCACGATCCACTCTCGGTCGTTCTTCATGCGAACCCCCTCGGGTCGGCGATGTTCGCCCGCGTCTCGACGACGCCCCACGCGCTGCCCTTCTCCGGTATCGGCAGCGTCGCGGCCCTTGTTGAGTCGGTGCGGCCCGCGACAGGGTACGTATCGCCCTCCGATCGAGGGGGATGAGGAACGGGACGTTCTGTCGCGTCGGCGACCAGCTTCTCGACACCCGCGTCGCGCCGCTAGACTGTACAAGGTCGCGGTGCATGGCCGCGTCGCCCCTTCCCTCGTGTTGCCGCCGCCCGCATGGCCACCATTCTCTATCTGGACGACGAACCGGCCATCGGCCTGATCCTCGAGGATACCCTCGAGCGCGCCGGTCACGTGGCCATCGGTGCGCGCACGGTTCCGGAGGCGCTTCAGGCCCTCTCGAAGGGCGACGTCGACCTCATCGTCTCCGACTACCGGATGCCGGGGCTCACGGGTCTCGAGTTCCTCGAGCTGCTGCGGCAGGAAGGATACGACACGCCGCTCATCATGCTCACCGGGTTCGCGACGATCGAGCATGCGGTGGAATCCATCAAGGCCGGCGCGATCGACTACATCACGAAGCCGGTTCGTCCGGAGCAGCTCGAGCTGTCGGTATCCAAGGGGCTCGAGGTCGCGCGGCTGCGTCGCGAGAACGACGTGCTGCGCCGCGA
>DASSIC010000289.1:0-4378 GCA_035692325.1 Gemmatimonadaceae bacterium
GCGCAGCACGCCCACGACAGGCGGCGATGGTTCTGGTTCGGGATCCCCGCCCAGCAGAGCGCCGTCGGCGGCGGCCGCCACCGCGGCCAGCAGCACGGCTCCGCCGCCGATGAGCGCCGACAGGCCGGTCGTCATGCCGCCGCCAGCGCCGAGCGCAGCAGACGCTCCTGCCGGCGCCACATCGGGGAGCGATAGCGCGCGTCGTCCTCCGGATGATCGTAGCCGAGCACGTGCAGCACGCCATGCACCACGAGCCGCAGCGTCTCTTCGCGCACGCCCCGCCCATGTTCGAGCGCGTTGCGGCGCGCCACGGCGGGCGCGATGTACACGTCGCCGATCACCGGGCCGCCGCGCGCGCCCGGCGCGAAGCCGAACGAGATGACGTCGGTGGGGCCGCGGTGCTTCAGATGCTGCCAGTTCAGCGCGGCGATCTCGCGATCAGACACGAAGGCGATGGACAGGAGCGCGTTCCGCACGCGCTCGGCGCGCAGCACCGCATCCGCCACGCGCACCACACGGGCGCGCGCCACCGCGACGCGAACGCCATCCGCGGTCACGTCGACGACGCGGGTCATCGCGAGACCGCCTCGATCCCGAGCGCCGGCGTGGGGTAGTCGATGCGCGCGTGGTACATGCCACCGAGCACGCGTGCGAACTGCTGCTTCACGATCGTGAGCTGACCGAGGGTGAGCGGCGCATCGCGCAGCTGTCCCTGCTCCAGACGCTGTCGCACCACCGCCTCGATCACCTCCCGGATGCGGTCGGGCGTCGGGTCGGGAAGTGCGCGAGTGGCCGCTTCCGCGCCGTCGGCGAGCATCACGACCGCCGTCTCGATGCTCTGCGGCACCGGCCCGGGATAGTTGTACTCGCCGCCGCTGTTCGAGACCGCTCCCTCTCGCTCGCGTGCCTTCTCGAGGAAGAAGGAGATGGTGTTCGTGCCGTGATGCTCGGTGATGAAGGCGCGGATCGAGCGTGGCATCCGCTCGGCGTCCGCCAGCTCGAGCCCCTCGCGCACGTGATTCCGGATGATCGACGCGCTCGTCTGCGGCTTCAGCTTGTCATGCAGGTTGCGGCCGCGCGGCTGGTTCTCCACGAAGTACTGCGGCTTGGCCAGCTTGCCGATGTCGTGATAGTACGCGCCCACCCGCGCGAGCACCGCGTTCGCCCCGATCGCGCGGCAGGCCGCCTCCGCGAGATTGGCGATCGCGATCGTGTGCGCGTAGGTGCCGGGCGCCTCGAGGCTGAGTCGCTGGAGCAGCGGCCGATTCAGGTCGCCCCATTCGAGCAGGGTGAGATGCGTCTCGCGCCCGGTCCACCGCTCGGCGAGGGGAAGGCACAGCACAGCCGCGATCACGCTGACGACCGTGGCGCCCACGCCGCGAACGAGCGACGCTACGATGTCGCTCTGGCCAAGCCCCCGCGCGACACCGCTCAGCGTGAGCACACCGACCATGACGGCGGCCGTGGCGAACATCCAGAGATAGGACTGATCGCGCCGTCCCACCGGGCGCACCATGAGCGCGGCCGTCGCGCCGCTGGCCAGCATGACCGTCAGCGCGGAAGACGTCCGATAGGCCGGCTGGACGGCGACGAGCATGGCGATGCACGCCACCACGAGCACGCCCAGCCGCCGATCGTACAGGGCGCTGACGACGATCGCCGCGAACGCCATCGGCACGAGCTCCGGAGCGTCGGGCACGACGCGCATCGCAACCGCGGTCACGGCGACCACGAGCGCGCCGAGTGCGCCGAGGAAGCCGAGCGCGCGGCCACTCCGCACCACCTCGGGGCGAAGCTGGCGCAGTACCGTCCACATGCCCGCCACGAGCAACAGGTTGATCGCGACCGTGCCGAACAACGGAAGTGCCCCGCGAGCCGCCGCACTCCGGTCGAGCGCGAAGGTCGCCACGAGCGCGAGCGCGACGACGCTGGCCGCGACGGCCGACGCCGCGCGCAGGCGCAACGCCGTCGCGGGCGTGACCGCCTGCCCCGCCGCCGCCACGCCGCCGGTGGTCCGCTCGAGCTGCTCGCGCAGGTTCACCGCTAGTCCCCGTCCTCCGCGTACGCCTTGATGATGTCGCGCACCAGGCGGTGGCGGACCACGTCCACGTCCGTGAAGTAGTGAAAGGCGATCCCGTCGATGCCCAGCAGGATCCGCTCGACCTGCATCAGCCCCGACTCCTCGCGCTTCGGGAGATCGATCTGCGTCTTGTCGCCGGTGATGACGATCTGCGAGTTCACGCCGAGTCGCGTCAGGAACATCTTCATCTGCAGCGCCGTGGCATTCTGCGCCTCGTCGAGGATGACGAAGGCATCGCCGAGCGTGCGGCCGCGCATGAAGGCCAGCGGCGCGATCTCGATGACGCGCGTCTCCAGCGCCTTCTGGATGCGCTCGGCCGGCATCATTTCGTCCAAGGCGTCGTAGAGTGGCCGCAGGTACGGATCCACCTTCGCCTGCATGTCACCGGGCAGGAAACCGAGGCTTTCTCCCGCCTCCACGGCTGGACGGGCGAGGATGATCCGACGCACGCGCTTGCGTGTCAGCGCGTCGACGGCGGCGGCGACGGCGAGATACGTCTTGCCGGTGCCGGCCGGCCCGATGCCGACGACGATGTCGTTCTCGGCGATCTTCGCCAGGTACTCCGCCTGCCCGCTCGTCTTCGCCTGGATGAGCTTGCGCATCCCCGGCAGCGCGATGCGACCTTCACCGCCGGTGCCGTCCCCGTTGCCGCCGACGCCATCATCCTCGCTCAGGCGCAGCACGTCGTCGGGACTCAGCTCCATCCGCTGCCGCGCGCGCTCCACCATGCGCCGGCCGATGTCGATCGCGCGGTCCACCAGCTCCGGTGGTCCGCTGATGGACATCGAGTCGCCCCGCAGTGCCACCTTCACGCCGCACAGCCGCGAGAGCTCCACGAGATTGCCGTCGTTCACGCCGGCGAGGGTGAGCATGTCCGCCCCCTCGGTCGACACCTTCTGCGTTACCGAACCGTCGCTCACGCGGACTCCACGGTGATGTGCAACTCCTTCAGGTCGGTCGATGGCACGGGCGACGGCGCACCTTCGAACAGGGCGCGGGCCGCGGTGGTCTTGGGAAAGGCGATCACGTCGCGCAGCGACGTCGCGCCGGCGAGCAGCATGGTGATGCGATCGAAGCCGAAGGCGATGCCGCCGTGCGGCGGCGCCCCCGCCCGCAGCCCCTCGAGCAGGAAGCCGAAGCGCGCCTTCGCCGTCGCCTCGTCCACGCCCAGCAGCCCGAAGACGCGCGACTGCACGGCGGGATCGCTGATGCGCACGCTGCCGCCGCCCAGCTCCGTTCCGTTGAGCACGAGATCGTACGCCTGCGCGCGCGCTGTCCACGGCTCGGTGCCGAGGAGCGCGACGTCGTCCGGCTGCGGCGCCGTGAAGGGATGATGGACCGCGCCCAGCGCGCCCGAGGCGGGATCGCGCTCGAACATCGGAAAGTCGGTGACCCACACGAAGGCATTCACGCCGGAAGGCACGAGCTGCATCCGCTGCGCCACGTCCTGCCGCACCCGATCCAGTGCCGGACTCGACACGCGATCGTCGCCGGCGAGGTACAGCCCGAGCTCGCCATCGTTCAGCTTCAGCCTGGCGGCGCGCGAGTCGTCGAGCACTTTGGCCGCGGCGCCTTCCAGCACGCCGTTCACGCGCTTCACACGCAGCAGGCCGCGGCCTCCCGCACTCTTCACGATGACGTCCAGCTCGTCCAATTGCTTCCGGCTCAAGGTCGCCCCGCCAGGAACACGGATACCGCGCACGCGTCCGCCAGCGTCCAGCGCCGCAGCCGTGAACGGGAAGTCGACGCCGCGGAAGGCGTCGGTCACGTCCTCGATCTCGAGGCCGTAACGGAGGTCCGGCCGATCGATGCCGTAGCGCTCGATGGCATCGGCGTAGCGCATCCGCGGAATCGACGCGGGCACCGCGCTGTTCCCCTCGGCCCACAACGCACGAATGAGCCCCTCGGCCATGCGCATGATGTCCTCCTGCGCGACGAACGAGGCCTCGATGTCGATCTGCGTGAACTCGGGCTGGCGATCGGCGCGCAGATCCTCGTCGCGGAAGCAGCGAGCGATCTGGAAGTAGCGGTCGAAGCCGGACACCATGAGCAGCTGCTTGTAGATCTGCGGCGATTGCGGCAGGGAGTAGAACTCGCCGGCATGCACGCGGCTCGGCACCAGGTAGTCGCGCGCCCCTTCCGGCGTCGGCTTGGTCAGGATGGGCGTCTCGATCTCGAGATACCCCGCCTCGCTGAGATACCGCCGAGTGGCCTGCATGAGGCGGTGGCGCAGAATCAGGTTCTGCTGCAGCTGGTCGCGACGGAGATCCAGGTAGCGGTGACGCAGGCGAAGCTCCT
>DASSIC010000290.1:0-3480 GCA_035692325.1 Gemmatimonadaceae bacterium
CGGCTTTCACCTCGACCCGTACGGCGAGCCGCATACGCCGAGGCGCGGACTCGTGTATGCGTCCGGCTACCTCATGCGGTTCGATCGCTTCCTGCTCGAGTGGCCCCTTCCCGCGCTGCTCATCGTGTGCGCGGTGCTGGCGCGGCTCACGCGCGGCACGCGGTGGGATACGCTGCTCCTCGCGCTCCTCGGCAGCTTTCTCGTCGGGTACGCGGCGTACTGGCACAACGGCTTCTTCGACGGCCCACGCTTTCTCTTCCCCATCGCGCCGGTGCTGCTGCTCTACGTGGCGCGTGCGCCGGAGGCGGCCGAGCGGATCGGGCACGCGACTCGGCGGCGCGTTGCGCGCCTGGTCGTCCCGGCGTGCCTGCTTTGCAGCTGGCTGATACCGCTGCCTTTCTCCAGCGTACCGGGGCGCCTCGCCGCTCAACGCGCGCAGCGCACGAAGCTCAAGACGGACGTCGTCGCGCAGGCCTCGAACGCGCGGCTCTCCAGCGCGCTCGTGCTGGTGCTCGAGCCCTGGCGCGGTCGGCTGCTCGCGCGACTGCGCGGCCTCGGGGTGCGGCAGTTCGACGCCGAGCAGGTCGTCAACACCACCGATGCGTGCGCGCTGCAGCTCGCGCTCGACGATGCCGATGCATTGTCGGGACTGGACAGCGCGACGCGGCGCAGCATGGTGCTGACGCGCGCGCGTGCCGTCGGACCGGCCGTCGCGCAGCCCGGCGTGATCGCAGAATCGCAGATCGCGCGGTCTCCAAACGGTCCGGAGTCGCCTCGCTGTCGCGCCGAGGCGCTCGCCGACACCGCCGGCACGATGCCCTATGCGATGTTCCTGCGAGAACAGCATGTGGCGCGCGACGGCAGCCTGGGCGGGGACGTCGTGTGGGCGCGCGACCTCGGGCCGCGCGACACTCTCCTCGGCGCGCAGCTCGGCGCTCGGCGGTGGTACCGCTACGTGCCAGGCAGGTCGCTCGACGAGCCCGGACAGTTCGTGCGGACCAGATAGCCCACGACGCCGCCGCCGCGCCGCGGCGTACTGGCGACACGCTGGCGGTTCGACGGCCTACACCGCACGTCCCACTCCCCGAATGATCCCCTCCACGCGCCGTTCCTCATCGAAGTACGCGCGCGCGATCTGCTGCATCTCGGCCGCGGTCACGCCGCGTACCCGCGCGTCGAACTCGGCGAGCTCCGCGAGACGGCCGAACAGCCATGCATCCACCATGTCGCCGAGCACGGCGCCGCCACTCTGCTGCCTGATCGCGTGCACGCCCATGGCGTAGGTCTGCGCCTGCTCCAGCTCCTTCGCCGTCACCGGCTGATCGCGCAGCTTCGTGAACTCCGCCAGCAGCCCGCGCCGCGCCACCTCCTCCTTCTCGGGCCCGGTGGCGATGTACGCCACGAACGCGCCGGCCAGTGAGCGCTCGCTCGCGAACGCGTGCACGGTGTAGCCGAGCGACTGCTTGTCGCGCAGCTCGTCGAAGAACCGGCCGCCGAGGCCACTCGCCACGCCGGCGATCATCGCCGTCGCGAAGCGTGCGTCGTCGGTGCGTGCCGGTCCCGGGAACATCAGCGCCAGCGCCGTCTGCGCCTTCTCGCGCTGTTCGACGCGCTGCACGACGCGTTCAGGCCACACTGGCGCGGCGAGTGACGTCGCGTGACCGCCGCGCAGCGCACCGAACGAGCCCGCCGCGAGTCCCGCGAGCTCGGCCGGCTCCGCATCGCCCACGACGGTGATCACCGCAGGCGCATTGAGCATCCGCGTGCGATGCCACTCGCGAACCTGCTCGACCGTGATCGCTGCGAGCGTGCCCTCGTCACCCGACGTCGGCACGCCGTAGGGATGGCCCGCGAAGGCCGCGCCGGTCGCCAGCCGCACTGGATATCGGTACATGTCGTCGCGTAGCGATTCGAGGTCGGCGAGCGCGATCGTGCGCTCCGTCTCGAACGCGTCGACGGGGATCGTGGCGCGCTGCACCACATCCGAGAGCAGCTCGATCGCCGTTGCTGCGTGACGACCCGGAACGCTGATCGACCAGCCGAAGCTCTCGCTGCCCGCGGACCCGCTCACGCTGCCGCCCAGCAGCTCGCTCTCCTCGGCGATCTGCGCCGCCGTGCGATTCGTCGTGCCCTTGATCGCCGTGCGCACCAGCAGCGAGGTCAATCCCGCGCGGGCCGCCGGCTCCTCGCGTGCGCCGCCCAGCGCGAACACGCCGGCATGTACCAGCGCACCCGGCTTGCGGCGCACGAGGATCGGAACTCCCGCCCCCGACTCGAACACGCTGACCCCGGCTTCTTCGCGCATCGGCCGCATGCCGGCATGGACCGCTGGTGCGCCGCCCGCCGGAAGCGACGCCGGCTCGACCGACGCGGGGGGCGCTGCATCGAGCAACGCGCGCATCGCCGCGGCATCGACCGCCAGCTCCGGCGTGCGCTCCGGCCGATACACCACCACCGCTGCCTGGTCGGGATCGAGGAATCGGCGCGCGAGCGCCGTCAGCTCGTCCGTCGTCACCGCCAGCGCGCGCTCGAGATATTCGTCGCCCCGCCGCCAATCGCCCAGCGCCTCCCACTCGGCCAGATAGTTCGCCTGCCCTTCCATGTCCTCGAGACGTCGGATCCACCGCGACTCGTACAGACGCTTGGCCCGCACGACCTCCGCCTCGCTCACGCCGTGCTCGCGCAGCGTGCGCAACTGCGCCCACATCGCGCGCGCCGCGTCGCCCACCTGCTCGGGCGGCGTTTCCGCGTGGACGACGAACACGCCGAGCGCCGTCGGCGTGTAGTCGTAGGCCGCCACCGACGACGCGAGCTTGCGCTCGCGAACGGCACGGTAGAGTCGCGACGCCCGCCCGCCCGCCAGCACGGTGGACAGGATGTCGAGCCCCGGCGTGGCGTCGTCGAGCGTGGCTGGCGTGCGCCAGCCGAACGCGACCTGCGCCTGCCCGATGTCGCCCGCCCACTCGCGGTAGCGGAATCCCGCTGCCCCATCCTCATCCGGTCCCGGCTCTCTCGCCGGTGTGCCCGACGGGAGCATCCCGTAGCGCCGCACCACTTCGCGCATCGCCTCGTCGGGATCCACGTCGCCGACGATCGAGAGCACGGTGTTGCCCGGGTGATAGAAGTTGCGATAGAAGCGCAGCATCGACTCGCGCGTCAGGGCGCGCAGTCCCGGTTCGCGCCCGATGCGCCAGCGGCGGATGCGATGACGGTCGTGCAGCAGCTCGTACAGCGTCTCCGTGGCCACCGCGCCCGGGTTGTCCGCCTTGCGCTTCGCCTCCTGGATGATCACCTCCAGCTCGCGCGCGAGCTCCTCGGCGTCGATCAGCGAATTGGCGTACGCATCGAACTGCACGTCCAGCCCCTGTGCGAAGCCGGACGACGGGAGCACCGCGTAGTAGCTGGTGTGATCGTAGATCGTCGCCGCGTTCAGGTAGCCGCCCACCGCCTTCGTCTGGCGCGCGATCTCCCCGACGCCGC
>DASSIC010000291.1:0-7979 GCA_035692325.1 Gemmatimonadaceae bacterium
TGCCCATGCGTGAGAATGCGTGTCCTGTCACGGTGCCTCCGGAGTGAGATGTGGAAGTCAGGCGAGGCGCGCGACGACCGATGGTCCTCTCGCGTGCGGAAGGTCGTAGATCCACGCCGTGACGATGCCGTAGGCGAGGTGCCCGATCAGGCTCCCGGCGAGCAACTCGACGTTGCCGCGCGCGAAGAAGCCCGCGCCCACGAGCGGCATGAACACGGCCTGCGCGAGGATGAACAGGATCGTGCCGAACAGCGCGCCTCGGAGCAGTGACGGTCCGGCGATGTGATCGGCGAGCCGCCAGGCGTAGAACAGGGCGAACAGGATTCCGACGACGAAGTGCGCGATCCATCCGCCCGTGGCGCCGACGTGCAGGTGGGCGACCGAGACCGACATGAAAGTGCTGAGGATCTGCCCGACGGCGATTCGCGGCAGGCCGATCGATGGCTCGACGAGCCAGAGCGCCGTGAGCACTCCCGTGCCGATCATGCCGGCCGCAATCGCGCGCTTCACATGCATGGCTCACCTCCCGCGCGACTGAGCTCGTCAGCAAGGTCAGATCTCATGGAGTCGCTCCACGATGACCGACCGACCAGATGTAGACGGCGACGCGGATCGCCTCGGCGTCGCTGATGCCGCCGGGATGCGAGACCATGGGTGTGCCGGTGACGCCGTGGGTGACGACGTAGTGGATCGCGCTCAGATCACCGCCCTTCGCGTCCTTCCACGCGTGTGGCTTGAGCGTCGGCGCGATGGGACCGCCCTCGAGATGGGCGCCATGACAGGCGAAGCAGGTCCCCTTGCCGTGAAAGATCCGCCGCCCGTCGCTCACCATGTCCGGCGGGATTGCGTTGGTGTCGGGCAACGCCTCCTGCTGCACGGCGGCCGCGCCAACGGCAAACGAGCCGGCTGTGACGAGCGCCACGCCAGGCAGCAGCAACGGCCAGATCCATCGTCCACGCGACACACCCAACCTCCCCTGGCGAGCCCACCACGACGCGCCACCGCGGCAATCTGAGGTCGGCACGCGACGTCCGCTGTAGGGGAATGCGGAAGTGCGGAACACCGCATGCAGCAACGACAGACGGGGCGCGCAGCCGTGATCGGTGCGCGCCCCGTCGACCTTCGATTGCGACGATCTGTTTCCGGCTAGAACACCAGCCCGAAGCTGTGCCGCGTCATGTGGACCTGCGTCCCCGCGACGGTGGCCGTCACGTACTGCCCGCGATACGCCAGGCGCAGGGGGCCGGCGATCGGAAGCGAGACCAGCCCGCCAACCGAGTAGCCGCTCATCGTCTGCGTCACGGCCGGCGTCGCTCCGTCGGGCGTCTCCGAGTACTGCGCGTAGCCGCCGAGTGCCGTGGCGTGCAGCAGATGCAGGTCGATCAGATCGAGAGAGAGGCCGCCGCCCCAGAGCGTCGACTTGTAGCCGCCACCCTGTCCGATTTCCGGTGCGCCATAGATGCCCAAACCCCGGTACTTCAGGTTGATGAACGAGGCGCCAGCGATGTGGGCGGTCGGCGCGACGCCAGCCACCTTGATCGGCGTCACCGAGCCAAGGAAGCCGAGGGTCCCACTCACGTTCCCGTGCTGCGCGCGCATCGGCGGCGCGTCCGCCTTGTGCTCCGTTGCGGGCGCAGGAGCGGGCGCAGGAGCAGCGGTCGCGAACGTCGCTGCCGGAGTGTTAGCGACCGGCGCAGCCGCTGCCGGCGCGACGCTCGGTGCCGGCTGCGGCTTGCGAGCCGGTTCGGTGGCGGCCACTCGCTCGGCAGCAGCCGGCGTCGCAACGGGTTCCTTCCTTGACGGCGCGACAGGGGCCGCCGCTTCCGGAAGCGGTTCCCGCGTGGCAACCCGCGCGGCGGCCGGCTGCGGCGCGCGCACCTGCGGTGCCGGCGCCACGATGGGCGCGGCCGCGGGAGTCGGCGCGGACATCGCCGTCGGCTCGCCGGCCTGCATCACGTTCGGTGCGGCAGTGTGCATACCGGCCCGCGACTTCAGGACGGCTGCATAGCGCGGCACGTAGAGGATGCGGCCATCGTACTCGATGGCGAACCAGTCCTTCGACTGATAGTCCTCTGGGGCGAGGCGGAACTGCACGCCAGCGCCATATTCGTCGGTCGAGAGACTGATGATCGACGGCGCGGTGCGGATCCGGACCGCGGTGGTGGTCACGACCACCTGCTCGCCGCGCGCGTCGGCACGTCCCTGCGCCAGCGCTGCCGCGGGCGCTACCAGCGCCGCGAGGAGCAGTGCGCATCTTATCCGTGAAGACACGGCAACAGACATCGGCATCGGAGTACGGGTCAGGGTTTGGGTAATGCCCTTCCTATACGGACGGCACGAGCGCCAGCGAGGCAACGGATCGGCCCGCCAGCCAGGGGCGTCCTCTCTTGCGCCGGGGGACGCGACACCCAGCTTCGCCAGCACCTGTGCGAGTGGCGCCTGCCCCCCTGACGAAGCGACATGCCAAGCTCGGAAATCCTGTGCGTGGGTGAGGTGCTCTGGGATGCGCTGCCGGAGGGACTCTTTCTCGGGGGCGCTCCCTTCAACGTCGCCTGTCATCTGCGGGGCGCCGGGCTGCCGGCGGCGATGGTGAGTCGCATCGGCGACGATCGACTTGGTGAGGAGGTGCTGCGCCGGGCGACGCGATACGGCGTCGGCGTGGACCTCATCCAGGTCGATCCGGCGCTCCCAACCGGATTCGTTCGCGTGGCGATCGACGAGGGGGGCAATCCGGCTTACGAGATCCTCGCCCCGGCCGCCTGGGACGCGATCGAGCCGAGCGAGCCCCTGCTCCGGCGTGCGCGCGAGGCGCGCGCGATCGTGTTCGGGTCGCTGGCCCAGCGCGACGCACGCTCCCGCACGACGATCGCCCGCCTGTGGGAATCCGACGCGATGGCGGTGTTCGACGTGAATCTCCGTCCGCCGTTCGACGACCGCGATGTCGTCGAGCGGTCGCTGCGGCGCGCGAACGTCGTGAAGCTGTCGGAGCTCGAGCTGGCGAGCGTGGCGGAGTGGTTCGCGCTGCGCGGCACGCCCCGGGCGCAAGTTGCCGCGCTCGCCGAGTCGTTCGCATGCGACGTGGTGTGCCTCACGCGCGGCAGCGAGGGGGCAGCGCTCTGGCACGACGGGCGATGGACCGAACATCCCGGCTTCAAGGTCGAGGTGCGCGACACCGTCGGCGCCGGCGACGCGTTCCTGGCCGTGCTGCTGGCGGGGTTGTTCGCCGGCGGCTCCGACGCGTCGCTGCTGCAGCACGCGAATCTCATCGGCGCGTACGTCGCGACGCAGTACGGCGCGGTGCCCGCCGACCAGGATGCCGCTATTTCGTCCGGGGTCGTGCCCGCGCCACGGCGCGCAACGCGATGACGAAGCGCTCGCGCACCGGCGACTTCTCGCCCTGACGCCAGAGGGCCGTCATCTCGTGCGTCAACGACAGGTCGCGGACGGTGCGGAAGGCCACACCCGGCTGCGGCGGGCGGGCCAGCGACTGCGGCACGAAGGCGATGCCGACGCCGGCGCTCACGAGGCTCACCATGGTGTGCCAACCCGCGGCCTCCTGCGTGACTCGCGGACTGAATCCCGCCGCGCGACAGCGCGCGACGATGTCGTCGTAGAGCGTGGGCGCGGCGTAGCGGGGAAAGAGCACAAACGACTCGGTGGCCAGATCGGCGAGCGTGAACCGGCGCCGGCCCGACAACGCATGCTCGTTCGGCACCGCCAACACGAGCGGCTCGGCGAACACCGACTCGGTGCGCAGCCAGCGTTCGGCGTCCAGCGGCACCGTGCCGACGATGCCGATGTCGATGCGGCCCTCACGCAATGCATCCGCCTGCTGCATGGAATCCATCTCGAGGAGCGAAAGCCCGATGCTCGGCAGGTGCATGCGGAAGAAGCTGAGCACATCCGGCAGGATGCCCGAATGCGTGGCCGCCTCGACGAACCCCACGCGCAGACGGCCGGTCTCTCCGCGCGCGGCGCGCTGTGCGGTGCGCTGCGCGCGCTCGGCCTGCGCGAGGGTGAGGCGCACCTCGGGCAGGAAGGCGCGGCCGGCATGGGTGAGCTCGACACCTCGCGCCCCGCGCTCGAACAGCGGCGTGCCCACTTCGCGCTCGAGATCGCGGATCTGCCGGCTCAGCGGCGGCTGCGCGATGTGCAGCCGCTGCGCGGCGCGCCCGAAGTTGAGTTCTTCCGCGACGGCGACGAAGTAGCGGAGGTGCCGCAGTTCCATACTTGTAAGGTATCGCATCGGCTGAAAGATGTATTGGACGCTCTGGCGCGGCCCGGCTAATCCTTCGTGCGTGGCGATTCAGCCGCGGTAACCAGCGACGGGCGATGAGAGACGGGACAGCGGTACGGACGGAAGAACGAGTGGCGGCGAGACCTGTGACCCTGCCGCGGCCCGCGAAGCGGACCGAGCATGCGGCCGCGCCGCAGCGACGGGCGCGCATCGCCGCGAGCGCGTTCTTCTCGCTCCTCGGGGTCTCCGTCTCGACCTGGTCTGCACTCGTGCCAGCGACCAAGAGCCGACTGGCCTTGAGCGACGCCGGACTCGGTGCCGTCCTCCTCGCGTTCGGCGCGGGCACGATCGCCTCGACGCTCGTGGCCGGCTGGCTCGTCGGCCGCCACGGCAGCCGGCGCGTGCTCGTCCTGTCGAGCGCCCTGTTGAGCCTCTGCCTCCCGCTGCTCGCGCTCGCGCCCAGCGTCGTCACCCTTGCCTCGCTGCTGTTCGCCTTCGGCGCCTGCGTCGGGCTGGCCGGTGTGGCGGCGAATGCGCACGCCATCACCCTTCAGACGCGCGTCGGCCGGCCTCTCATGTCGTCGCTCCACGCGATGTTCAGCGTGGGCGGTCTCGCGGGCGCGAGCGCCTGCAGTCTCCTCATGCGGGCAGGGCTCTCGGGTGCCGCGAGCGCGCTGCTCGTCATGATCGCCCTGCTCGCTCTCGTCTTCACGCAGCGCACGCGGCTCGTCGCCGATCTCGCCGCCGTGCGGTCGGCGGACGATGGTGCGTCCGGCCAGCGCAGCCGGATTCCTCCCCTGGCAATCCTCGTGGTCGGCGCGATGACCTTCGCGCTCTACCTCTCCGAGGGAGCGGTCCTCGACTGGGGCGCGGTGTTTCTCCATGAAGCCCGCGGGTACGACGTGGCGACCGCCGCACTCGGCTATGCCGCCTTCTCCATCATGATGGCGATCGGTCGAGCGTTCGGTGATCGCGTCGTGGCGCGCGTGGGCACGGTGACGGTGGTGCGCGCCGGTGCGTTGCTCGCCGCCGGCGGCTTTCTCACCATGGTGCTTGCGCCCGCGCCGTCGCTCGGGCTCGTGGGGTGCGCGCTGATCGGACTCGGTGCGTCCAACGTGGTGCCCACGCTCATCAGCGCCTCGGCGCGCGTTTCGAGCCTGCCGACGGGAGCGGCGGTGTCGACTGTCGTGGCGATGGGAACGACCGGCCTCATCGCCGGCCCTGCCCTCATCGGCTTTCTCGCGCAGCAGACGAGCCTTGGCGCCGCACTGAGCGGGCTCGCTGTCCTTCTGCTGGGTGTCGGCGCCGCCGCGGGGATGGTGCGGACGCGTCGCACCGCAGCGTGAGCGGGAAGGAGAAGATCAGTGCACGAGCACGCGGTATCCATGCGGAGGTACTTCCAGCTGCCCATCCGCCGCGAGTGTCACGGGCGCCTTGGTGAACCAGTCGGCGTAGCGTCCCGCGCGCGGTAGCGCCTTGTAGGAGGCGTTCACCGGTACGTCGCCGAAGTTGACCGCGACGAGGACGGTGTTCGCGCCCTTCGTGCGCGTGAATGCGTAGACGCGGTCCCCGCCGTCGGTGCGAAGCGCCACCTGATCGCCGCCCCACGATCCGTTGGTCAGCGCCGGCTCACGATGCTTGAGATCGAACATCGTGCGATAGAAGGCCGCGAGCGACGGGCCATTCCAGTCCACGGTGTCCTTCTCGAAGAAGCGGAGCCGCTTGCGCATGCTCGCCTCCTGCCCCGTGTACAGCAGGGGCATCGAGCGCTCGACGGTGGAAGCGAGGACGAACGCGGCGCGCGCGTTGGTGCCCATGCGCTCGAATTCGCTGCCACTCCAGCTGTTCTCGTCGTGATTGCTCGTGAAGGTCATGCGGTACACGTCGCCGCGGAACAGACTGTCGTCCATGGCGAAGTAGGCGTCGAGCGCGCCGGTGCCCTTCTTCCCGCGCGCGATCTCGTTGAGCAGATGATGCAGCTGCCACGAATAGGTCATGTCGAACGCGGCGTGAATCTTCGGGTCTTCGGCCTCGGCGAGCATGAAGAGGTCGTGTCGCACCTTGGACAGCTCGCGCCGGGCGTCGACCCAGAAATCGGTCGGCACGCCGCCGGCGACGTCGCAACGGAATCCGTCGATGCCGGTGTTCACGAGCCACCAGCGCATCTCACCGATCATCGCCCGGCGCAGTGCGGGGTTGTCGTAGTTCAACTCCGCGACATCGGTCCAGTCGGTGTCGTGCCCTTCGTTGTCGCGCGCGTTGATGATCGTGCCGTCCGCCCGGGTGACGTAGTAGTCCTTGTGTTCCGTCGCCCACTTGTGATCGAAGGCGCTGTGGTTGGCCACCCAGTCGAGGATGACTTTCATCCCCAGCCGGTGCGCGGCGACGACGAGCGCCTTGAAGTCGGCCTCCGTCCCGAACTCCGGATTGATCGCCGTGTAGTCCGAGATCGAGTAGTAGCTGCCGAGCGCGCCCTTGCGGTTCTTCTCGCCGATCGGCTGCACCGGCATCAGCCAGAGGATGTCGACGCCGAGGCGCTTCAGTCGCGGGAGGTGGCGCTGCAGGGCGACGAGCGTGCCTTCGGGGGTGAACTGGCGAACGTTCACCTCGTAGATCACGGCGTGGCGAGACCAGTCGGGATGGCGCACCGAGTCGGCGGCCGAGGCGCCCCGCGACCGGGGTGGCGCAGCGGACGACGTGGCCGGGCTCGCGATCGCGAACGCAGCGGCGGTCGCCAGGGTGAGCAGAACCGTTCTCATGACGCGTCACCTGATGCAGGGAGTCGAACGCCTTCGCTGAACGGATTCTAGGAGCCGCGCGGGGGGTGTCCAGGGCGCCGGCTGGCTGCTGCCCTGCCGGGAGTCGCGGCGAGCCAAGCCGCGACGCATCTTGTGATCGTCCCCTTCACGGCCGGCCCATGCACCATCCACATCGGATCGGTCCCGCTCCCCGCAGCACGCCGGGCGCCCACGGATGGGCGAGCACCGGCGCGTACGCGCTGCCCGCCGATCTGCTGCGTGAGGCGTCGCAGCGGCTGGGCATCATGTCACTGCTCGGTGCCGTGCTCTGGTTCGTGGGCACGGTGCTCGGCCATGTCGCCGAACAGGCGATGAGCGACGGTCGCATCCGGTGGCACACCTTCACGGCCACGGACGTCATCGCCGGCGCAAGCATCGCCGTCTCGCTCGGGCTGTTCGCCTACACACGTCGCAGCCGCCGCGATCCGACGTCCATCCTCGATATCGGACTCGTCTACCTCGTGGCGACGGGGTTCGCGCTGGGGCTGATGTGGCACTGGAACGGGCCGCCGCAGGATTACACGATTCGGCCCGAGATCTCCTGGATCGGCGCGATCGTGGTCGTGTTCGCGGCCATCGTGCCGAACGCGCCACTGAAGACGCTCCTCGCGTCGACGATCGCCGTCTCGATGAATCCGATCGGCATGCTCCTCGTGCGGTGGCATGGCCATTGGGACTTCGGGCCCACGGGCAACGTGATCCTGATGCACTACCCCGACTACATCCTCGTCGGCGTGGCGGTGCTCATCTCGCACGTCGTGACGAAGCTCGGGCAGCAGGTGACGCGGGCGCGCGAGCTGGGGAGCTACGAGCTGGGCGAGCTGCTCGGTCGTGGCGGCATGGGGGAGGTGTACCGCGCGACGCATCGCATGCTCGCGCGGCCGGCGGCGATCAAGCTGATTCGACCCGAGATGCTGAGTGGGAATCAGGACGACGCACAGCTC